>DATCDE010000360.1 GCA_036510875.1 Actinomycetes bacterium | reverse complement strand
CGGTGGAGGTGGTGCCGGGCAGCAGGGGTGCGGCGAAGCACACGAGCTGGGTCGTGGTGTCCTGAGCGAGGTCGAGGGTCATGGTGGGCCTCCCGGGTTGTCCGTGGTCTGCGCCGCGTCTCGGCGCCGGGCACTACGCTGCGCGCGGGGGCGCGGTCGGGGTATCCCTACGGATCTGGGATGTTTCGTGCATGTGGGCGTCTGCCCGCCGCACGGGGGCGCACCATGGCCCCGTGGAGTGTTGGACCGCTGACCGCCTGGCCACCGAGGTTGACCGCCTGGGTGCCCGCGGTCTGCCGTACGGCGAGCTGCACGCCGAGCTGGCCGCCCGGATCCGGCGACTGGTTCCCGTGGACGCCATGTGCTGGCACGGGCTCGACCCGGACACGAAGCTGCTGACCACCGCGAACCCGGTGGAGCTGCTGCACGGCGGCTTCCTCACCCCGGAGACCGAGGCCAACGCCGCGGGTGCGGTGGTGACCAGCGAGTACCTGCGGGACGACGTCAACACCTTCGCTGCGCTCGCGGCTCGGCGCACCCCGGTCGGGATCCTCAGCGAGACGACGCGTGGCCGGCCGCAGCGCAGCGCCCGCTACGTCGAGTACCTGGAGCCCATCGGCACGCCGTTCGAGATGCGCGTGGCGATGGTGACCCGCGGTCGCGCCTGGGGGTGCGTCGTGCTGCACCGCACCCAAGCCGCCGGGGACTTCACCCCCAAAGAGGCACGGATCATGGCACGGCTGTCCCGGCCGATCGCCGAGGCCCTGCGCGGCTCCTACCGGGTGGATGCCGCACGCAGACCCCACGAGGATCGCGCCCCCGGCCTGCTCGTGCTCGACGCCCGTGACGAGGTGGAACTGATCACAGCGCCAGCCGTGGCGCTGCTCGAACTCGTGGCGCGCGACGACCCGGCGCACCGCGCGGTCCCCGGCGGGGCGCTCAGCCTGGCCGCGCAGGTACGGCGCCATGGCCGCGCCGGCAGGCCGGCGCCGCCGCTGCACGTACCCACCTCCACCGGCTGGCTGACCTTCCACGGCTCACTCCCCGACGGTGCCCCAAGCGGACGCGTCGCGATCGTGGTCCAGCGCGCCGGCGAGGAGTACGCCGTCCCCCTAAGGCTGGAGGCGTTCGGGCTCACCGCGCGCGAACGGGAAGTCGCCGCCCTGGTCGCGCGCGGCCTCGACACCGCGGCGATCGCCGAGCGGCTCGTGATCTCCCCCTGGACCGTGCAGGACCATCTCAAAGCGGTGTTCGCCAAGACGAACACCCGGTCGCGACGCGAGCTGCTCTCCCAGGTGTTCTTCAACGACCAGCTACCCGGGATCGTCGCGAGGGACCCGCTGAACGCCGGCGGCCACCTTCAACCACCCGGAGCCGGACAGGCCCGCCAGATCTCGCTTCGCAGTTGACCCCGCCGCGCGGGCTTGACCGGCTCCTCCGTACGGACGCGGGTCACACCGACGTGCCGTTCTGGTGCGCATCGACGTGGCGCCGAACATGCGGTCTTCTGCAGCATGATGCCACCGGCAGGGCATGGGTCGGTGGTGAACAGGACCCCCGTTCCTGCACATCCCTTGCCACGATGCACTTCCGGCGACTCCTGGGTTTTCGACCCAGAGGTCACAACGCCAAGACGCCTCTGTGCGCGGCCAGGTCGTCCACCGGCGTCATGGCAGGTCCACCGGTGCCAGGCGCGCCGACCAGGACCGGCCTGACCGCGCCCACAACAGCCCAGCTCTCGTTGACCGCCGGTTGACCGCAACGCAAGAGGCTTGACCACCAAGATCGGTGATCAAGCCTCTGAACTGCGCAAACGTGGTAGCGGGGGCAGGATTTGAACCTGCGACCTCTGGGTTATGAGCCCAGCGAGCTACCGAGCTGCTCCACCCCGCGTCGGTGGACTCAGGATAGGTCACGGTTGCACGGCCGACCAAATCGGCTCAGCCGGTCACCGCCGCAGGCGACACCGAGACCGACGGACTGGCCGACGCCGATGGGGACGGCGACGCGCTCGCGGCGGACGCAGCCACCGCCGCAGCGATCGCGTGCGACAGCCGTTGCTGCGCCTCGCCGTAGGCGGCGAAGTCGCCCGCCTTCAGAGCCGCCTCGGAGTCCTTCAGAGCCTGCTGGGCGTCAGCCAGCGCCTTGTCCAGCGCCGGGTTGTGGCCCCCGGTCGATGGCGTCGTGGGAGTCGTGGGAGTCGTCGTCGTCCCCGAGTTGCCGGAGAACACCTGGTCGAGCGCGCCCTGCAGGGTGTCCGCGTAGCCGATCGTGTCGGCGAAGCCGACCAAGACCTTCTTCAGCAGCGGGTAGGCCGCCGCCCCCTGGGTCGACTTCACGTACACCGGCTCGACGTACAGAAGGCCGCCGCCCACGGGCAGCGACAGCAGGTTGCCGAGCACGACGTCCGACCCGCCCTGACGGAGCAGCGACAACGACTGGGCCACCGTGGGGTCGGCCTCGAATTTGTTCTGCACCTGTTCCGGCCCTGGCACCGTCGTGTTGCTGGGCAGTCGGAGCACCCGGATCGTGCCGTAGTCCGGCCCCGGTTCGGCATCGACCGCCATGAACGCCGCCAGCGTCTGCCGGTTGTTCGGCGCGAACGTCGTGGTCAGCGAGAAGGACGGCGACGTCTGGTCGGGCATCTGCAGGGTCAGGTAGTACGGCGGCTGGGCTGCTGTACCGGCCCCACGGTTGGTCGGGTCGTTGGGCACCTGCCAGAAAGCCTGGGCGCTGTAGAACGCCTTCGCGTCGGTCACGTGGTATTTGGCGTACAGCTCGCGCTGCACCTTGAACAGGTCCTCCGGGTACCGGAAGTGCGCCATCAGGTCGGGGGCGATCTGCGAGTACGGCGTGACGCTGCCGGGGAAGGCCTTGCTCCACGCCTTGAGCACCGGGTCAGTAGTGTCCCACTGGTAGAGCGTGACGGTCCCGTCGTAGGCGTCCACGACGGCCTTGACTGAGTTGCGGATGTAGTTGACTTGCTCCTTGGGCTGGGCCAGCACCGCAGTCGTCGTCGTGGTCAGCGAGTCGGTGGTCGCCTCGCCGAGCGTGGTGCGCTGCGAGTACGGGTAGCCGTTGGTGGTCGTATAGCCGTCGAGGATCCACACGATCTTCCCGCCCACCACGGCCGGGTACGGGTCGCCGTCGATGGCCAGCCAGGGCGCGACCTTCTCCACGCGGGTCCGCGGGTCCCGGACGTAGAGGATCTTCGAGTCCTTGTTGATCAGGTCGGAGAGCAGGATGTTGCCCTCCTGGAACCGCACCGCGTACAGCAGCCGGTTGAACGTGGAGCCGACCGGGACGCCGCCCTTGCCGGTGTAGGTGTAGTTGGCCTGGCCGTTGGCGCTCTTGTCGTCGGGGTAGTCCAGCTCGCGCGGGTTGGCGCCCGCCGGGGCACCGACGATCGAGTACTCCGGCGAGCGCTCGCCGAAGTAGATCCGCGGCTGGGCCACGCTGAGCAGCCCCTGCGGTGGGATGTCCGACTCGAAGAAGTCCGGGCTGCCGTCAGCGGCCGCGGTGTTGCCGTAGGCGGCCACGATCCCGTAGCCGTGCGTGTAGACCGCGTGGTCGTTGGCCCAGTTGCGCTGGCCGGCATTCAGCCCGTTGAGGTCCAACTCGCGGACGGCGACGACGGCGTCCCGCGGCGTCCCCGGTGTCTGGTCCTGCGCGCCCAGCTGGTAGCGGTCGACGTCCAGCGAGTCGGCGAAGTCGTAGAAGCCGCGGATCTGCTGCAGCGCCTTGAACGTCGGCGACACCACCGCCGGGTCCATCAGTCGGATGTTCTTGACCGTCGCCTGGCTGGCCGCGAGCGCGCCCGGCTTGGCGGTCTCGGCCGCCTTGTACTCGGTCTCCTTCACGTCGGCCAGGTCGTAGGCCGAGCGGGTCGCCTCGATGTTGCGGGCGATGTACGGGGCCTCCTTGTCCGGCTCGCTCGGCTTGACCTGGAACTGCTGAACGATCGCCGGGTAGATGCCGCCGATGATCACCGCACTCAGCACGAGCAGCCCGAAGCCGATCCCCGGGGCCATCCAGTTGCGCAGCAGCACGGTCGCGAAGAACAGCACGGCGCAGACCAGCGCGATCCAGAACAGGATCGACTTCGCAGGCAGCACGGCGTTGATGTCGGTGTAGGTCGCCCCGCTGATGCGGGCGGAGTCCTTGACCACGAGGCTGTAGCGGTCCAGGTGGTAGGCGATCGCCTTGAGCAGGACGAAGACGCCGAGCAGCACCGCGATGTGGTTGCGGGCCGCCACGGTGGTCTTCTCCCCCGGCGTCTGCAGCCGCAGCCCGCCGTAGACGTAGTGGGTCACGGCCGCGGCGATGAGCGCCAGGATGACCACGGCGAAGCCGAACCCCACGAGGAACCGCCAAAACGGCAGCCGGAACGCGAAGAACGACAGGTCCGTGTTGAACTGCGCGTCCTTCGTGCCGAAGGGCTGCGAGTTGCGGAACAGCAGCCAGGTGCGCCACTCCCCCGCGGCGGACCCGGCCGCCAGGAACCCCAGCAGCAGCGAGCCACCGATGAGGATCACCCGGCGGAACGGGTCGAGGGCGACCCGGTAGCGGTCCAGGTTCTGCTGCTCCGGCGACAGCCCGCGGAAGGCCGGACGGACCCGGTAGGCGAGCCAGACGTTGAACCCGACCCCGAACGCCATGAGCGCGCCGAACACGATGAACAACGAGGCCTGGGTGATCAGCTCGGTGGTGAAGACCCGGGAGAAACCGATCGAGCGGAACCACAGCAGATCGGTGTAGAAGCCGGCGAAGATCCAAAAGCCGATCACGACGACGCCGAGCACCACCACGGTGATGAGCAGCGCCCGATTGCGGCGTCGGGGAACTCGGACGGCGGCCGAACCGCCCGGTCGCGGCTCGTCAGGGTCACGCGGCATCTGGAAGCTCACCCCTCCAACGTACCTAGGCAGGGGGCCCACGGCGCAGCGTGGAGTCCGAAGCGTGACCAGACACGTCGCCGGACGACGGTCCGATGCAGCAGGATGGGCCGGTGACCACCAACCAGGCGGGGCCGCTGCGCGGCGTCGTCCGGGAGATCGAGGCTCACGTCGCGGCCGGCGGATGGGACCAGCCGGCCCGGCTGTTCGCGTTGGTCCACACCACGGCGCTGGTGGCCGACGAGCCGCAGCTCGCGGAGGCGCTGGGGATCGCCGCCGGGCCCGACGACGACAAGGCGACGCTCACCCCGGTCGAGCAGGACGAGCTGCCGGCCCACGAGTCGCTGGAGGACCTGCTGGCCGGGATCGGCTGGCCGGACGCCGTGGTCGGCACCGCGATCACCGTCGAGCGGGTGGTGCTGCCCACCGAGGTCGAGCAGGAGCTGCCGCAGGACGAGGGCGCCGCCCTGCTGGTCCTCGCTGAGCACCCCGACCGGCAGGAGATGCGGCTCGCGGTGGCCGTGCTGCGGGACGGCAGCCGCTACTGCGTGCTGCGGCTGCGCGCCCACGACGAGGCCGCTGACGTGATCGAGGGCGCGGACCTCGTCCCGTCCCTCGCCGACGCGCTGGCCGCGACGCTCGAGGACTGACCGCTCAGCAGGTCGGGACGCCGCCCTGGCCGCTGACCAGGGTGTTCAGCGCGCCGAGCGCCTGGCTGAGCGAGGTGACCTTGACCAGCCGCAGCCCGGCCGGCGCGGCCGGCTTGGCCTCGGCGCAGTTGTCCGCCGGGACCAGGAACACCGTGGCCCCCTCGTTGCGAGCGCCTAGCATCTTCTGCTCTATCCCACCGATCGGCCCGACGACGCCATTGGAGTCGATCGTCCCGGTGCCGGCGATGTTCTTCCCGCCGGTCTCCTGCTGGGGGGTCAGCTTGTCCACGATCCCGAGCGAGAACATCAGGCCGGCGCTCGGGCCGCCCACGTCGTTCAGCTGGATCTTGACCGTGACCGGTGACGTGTAGCCCACCCCGGGGATGATCCCGATCAGCGGCTTGGCCGCGTCGGTGGGGGACGCCGCCGCGGTGATGGCGACGTCCGACGTCGTCCCGTCGCGGACGATCCGCAACTGGACGACGTCACCGGGCTTGCCCTTGGCGATCCCCGCGCGCAGCGCGTCCGGCGTGGCCACGCCGGCGCCGTCGACCGACAGGATCCGGTCCCCGACCTTAAGCTTGCCGTCGGCCGGAGCCCCGGTGCTCACCGAGGCGACCGTGACGGTCTCCTGCACCGGGAGCTCCAGCTGCCGCAGCGCCGCCACCGCTGCGGCGTCTTGCGACTGGGTCATCTCGGCCACGTTCTCCTGCTGGATCTGCGCGCCGGAGGTGTTGTCCGGGTACAGCAGCCGCTCCGGGACGACGACCTCGGACGGGTCCAACCACCCGCTCAGCGCACCGAGGACCGTCATCTGGCTGTTCGGGCCGCCGGACTCGGAGACCGTGGTGAGGTTGAGCTTCCCGGTCGTGGGGTAGGTCGGTGCCCCGCTGATGCTCACCAGCGGGGTGCCGCCGGTCGACCCGAGGGTGTCGAACACCGGCCCGGGGCCGAGCACGACGTAGGGCACCGGCACGGTCGCAGCCGCGACGATGCCGCCAGCGATGAGGAACCCCGCGAGCAGCCGGGGACCGGTGCGGTCGGCCACGCGGGTCAGGCGTCGCGCTCGGCGTCGTCGTCCTCGAGCTGGCCGCCCAGCGGCGCCCGGTGCAGGGTGCGCTCCATAGCGGCCCGGAACCGCTCGTGCTCGGCAACCGAGTCGGTCGTGTCGGCCGGCGGGCGCGGCCGGTTGGCGATCGACACCCACACGACGGCCACCACGGTGGCGACGACGGGGATGATCCACCACACGATCGCCTGCATACGACGAGGGTAACCCCGAGTCGCGCGGGCGTGCGGTCACGCGTGGGCGCCCACCCACTCCTGGGTGCCGTCCGCGAACCGCTGGTGCTTCCAGATGGGCACGTCGTGCTTGAGGTCGTCGATCAGCCGCCGGCAGGCGGCGAAGGCCTCGGCGCGGTGCGGGCAGGAGACCGCGACCACGACCGCGAGGTCGCCGATACCGAGCTCACCGACCCGGTGGACGGCGGCGAGGGCGATGACGGGGAAGTCGTCGGCCACCGCCTCGGCGACGCGGCGCAGCGCGGCCCCGGCGTCCGGGTGCGCCGAGTAGCCGAGGGAGTTGACCGCCCGGCCCGCGTCGTCGTCGCGCACGGTGCCCGCAAACACCGACGTGCCGCCCGCCGCCGGGTCGGCCACGGCGGCCAGCACCTCGTCGACCGACAGCGGGGTCTCGCGCAGCTCGAGCAGCCGGAGGACCTCAGGAGCGCTCACAGCCCGCAGCGTAGGTGCTGGGCTGGACTTGCGCGCCGCAGCGGTCAGATCCCGCGCCGCTGCCGCAGCTGCCGCACGATCGCGGCGGCACCGAGGACGGCTACCGTGGCGCCGGCCGCGCCGAGGGTGGCCGCGCGGGTGCCGAACCGGCGGTCCCCGGGGGCGCTGCGCCGCTCGATGTCCGCGAGCAGCTCCATCAGGGTGGTCTCGTTGTCGAACCTCGGCGTCCAGCCGGTCGCTCTTAGCCGGGCAGACGGCACCACCCAGGAGTGGGCCGCGTAGACCAGCTCGTCCTCGGGGGCGGGGGTGATGCCGAGGCGGTGCAACCGGCCGGCGGTGGCCTGCGCTAGGACCGCGGGGATCTCGAGGCGGCGCAGCCCGCTCAGCTCCTCCACCCGCTGCTGCTCGAGGAACCCCTCGCAGCCGACGGTGAGGGTGCCCTCGGCGGTGCCGAGCGCGGCCAACTCGAGCGCGGTCACCAGGTCGTCGACGTGGCAGAACTGCCAGTGCGGGCGGCTGCCCTTGAGCACGAGCAGCCGCGGCGCCTCGAAGTGCCGGGTCAGCACGCTGTTGGCCCCGGGTCCGACGAGCACCGCGGGCCGCAGGACGGTCACCGTGAGGCCCGGGGTGCTGGCCCTGGCCCGCTCGACTTCCGCCTCGACCTGCAGCAGCGCCGCCACCAGACCGCCGTCCGGGGTGGCCCGTAGCGGGGCGTCCTCGTCCAGCGGGACCGGATTGTCCGGGGCCGCGCCGTAGACCATCGCGCTGGTGACGAGGACCACCCTGGGCACCCCAGCCCGCCCTGCCGCGCCGAGCACGGCGCGGGCCCCGGACACCAGCCGCTCGGCGGCCGCGGCGCGTCCGGACGCGTCGTCCAGGTCGGCCGCGACGGCCGGTCCGAGGTCGAGGAGGACGACGCTGTCGACGCCGTCCAGCCGGTCGGCCAGCGCCGGATCCTCGACGTCCACCGGGCGGACCGTGACCTCCGGGCGGGCTGCCAGCCGCAGCGCCAGCGCGCGACCGGGACCGTCGGCGCACCCGGAGAGGGCGACGACGATCGCCGGAGGACTCCCACCATCCCCCGGGGGGCTGAGCCGTTCCGGCCTCGCCATGACCGGACCATCCTGCCGCGCACGGCCTCGGACCGCGATGCCATCCCCGACGTGGCCGGTGCGCCGACAGCGAACCGGCACGCTGGCCTGGTCACGGCCGGGCCGCTCGCGGCTACCGTGGTCATTGACCTCTCCTGCTCCCTGATCCCAGCCCCGAGGTGGCCCCGTGAGCGATCTGCCGTTCGGGTTCGGTCCCGCGTCCGGCGACGACGACCCCGAGCCCGTGAACCCGTTCGGCTCCCTGTTCGGCGCCGGGGGCCCGAACGACCTCGGGTCTGCGCTGCAGCAGATCGGCAAGCTGCTGTCCTACGAGGGCGGGCCGGTGAACTGGGACCTGGCCCGGGACACCGCTCGACAGGTCGTCGCGGCCGCCGGCGACGCGTCCGTCAGCCCGCCGGAGCGGCGCGAGGTCGAGGAGGCCGTCCGGCTCGCCGAGGTGTGGCTCGACCCGGTCACGGCACTGCCCGCGGCCACCAGCGCTGCGCTGGCCTGGAGCCGCGCGGAGTGGGTCGAGCAGACCCTGCCCACCTGGCGCCAGCTGGTCGACCCGCTGGCCGAACGGGTCGTCGACGCCACCGCGACCGCCGTCCCCGCCGAGATGCAGGCGATGGCCGGTCCGATGCTCGGCATGGTCCGCCAGCTGGGGGGGGCGATGTTCGGCGCCCAGGTGGGGCAGGGCATCGGGGCGCTCGCCGGAGAGGTCGTCGGCTCGACCGACGTGGGGCTGCCGCTCGGCCCGGCCGGGAAGGCCGTGCTGATGCCCGCGAACGTGCGCAAGTTCGGCGAGGGCCTGGAGGTGCCGGCCGACGAGGTCCGGCTGTACCTGGCGCTGCGCGAGTGCGCGCACCAGCGACTGTTCGCGCACGTGCCGTGGCTGCGCAGCCGGCTGTTCGCCGCCGTGGAGGACTACGCCCGCGGCATCTCGATCGACACGTCCCGGCTCGAGCAGACCATGGGCTCGATCGACCCGTCGAACCCGCAGGCGATCCAGGAGGCCCTGCAGTCCGGGCTGTTCGAGCCCGAGGACACCCCCCAGCAGCAGGCCACGCTGGCCCGGCTGGAGACGCTGCTGGCCCTGGTCGAGGGCTGGGTGGACGCCGTGGTGACCGGTGCCTCCGGGGCGCTGCCGTCCGCCGAGGCGATGCGCGAGACGCTGCGGCGGGCCAGGGCCACCGGCGGCCCGGCCGAGCAGACCTTCGCCACCCTGGTCGGGCTGGAGCTGCGGCCGCGGCGGCTGCGGGAGGCCGCGGCGCTGTGGACCGAGCTGGCGGCGGCCCGCGGGGTCGACGGCCGGGACGCCGTCTGGGCCCACCCCGACCTGCTGCCCACGGCCGAGGACCTCGACGACCCGGCCGGGTTCGTGGCGCGGACCGAGCTGAGCACCTCGGGGTTCGACCTGTCCGAACTGGACGGTGCCGGCGACGCCCCGGAGGACCCCGAGATGCCCCACTCACCCGGCTCGCCGGGCCCCGACCCGGAGTGAGCCTGCACCCTGACGCCGTCCGGCTGCTCTCCGGCTGGCGGCCCGCGGAGCCTGCCCAGGACCTGCTGCGGCTGTCCTTCCTCGAGTACCTGGCCGACCATCCGGACGGCGTCTGGCGCCGGTGCCGCCCCGACCACGTGACCGCGAGCGCGCTGGTGCTCAGCCCGGACCGCAGCCAGGTGCTGCTCCACCTGCACGGGAAGGTGGGCCGCTGGCTGCAGCTCGGCGGGCACCCGGAGCCGGGCGACGCCACCTTGCTGGGGGCGGCGCTGCGGGAGGCCGTCGAGGAGGGCGGCCTGGAGCCGCTGCGGCCGCTGCTCCCCGAGCCGGTGCGGCTGGACCGGCACCCGGCGCCGTGCGCGCCCGGGTCGGCCCGGGACCACCTTGATGTCCAGTTCGCCCTGCTGGCCGCACAAGTGCTGCCGCCGCAGGTGAGCGCCGAGTCGCACGAGGTGCGCTGGTTCGCCGTGGACGCGCTGCCGGCGGACACCGACGACTCCGTGCGCCGGCTGGTCGACGCCGCCCTGCGGGTGCCCGCGCTCCCCTGAGCCGTGCGGCGCGAAGCGCCGCGGCGGTCAGCGGTCCGAGGTGGACAGGTGCTGGCTCGCGGCCCAGCCCTCCAGGAAGCCCCGGGCCCGCTCGGTGCGCGGATAGGCCGTGAGCAGCGCCCAGAAGTCGGGTCCGTGGCCCGGGGACAGCAGGTGCGCCAGCTCGTGCAGCAGAACGTAGTCGAGCACGAAGGCGGGCATGCCCTGCAGTCGGGTGGAGATCCGGATCGTGGCGTCGGGCACCGTGCAGGACCCCCAGCGGTCGTTCTGGTTCTCGGCCCACCGCACCGACGACGGCTCGGCCCGGCCGTCCAGGTACCGGGCGGACAGCCGGCCGGCCCGCTCGAACAGCTCGGGGTCCGACGGACGGGATCGGCGTTCCCGCGCGGCCAGCCGCTCGAGCATCACGGCGACCCAGTGCTTCTCCTCGGTCCGGGTCATCCGGGCCGGGATCAGCACCACGACGTGGTCGCCCTCGCGGTGCGCCGACACGGTGCGGCGTCGCCGGGCGCTGCGCCGCACCTCGACGAGCTCGTCCCGGGGCTTCGGGGCGGGTGGGACGGCCATGTCCGGCAACCTACCCGGCGCCCCGGACGGCACGAGATTGTCGTCCACAGCCTGGGTGTGACGTCGGTGCAGGTCAGCAGGGCCGTGGGCGCTCCTCCTCAGACCAATCCACAGCCTGCTGAACCGGTCGTCCACAGCGGCGCGCCGCCGCGTCCCCACGCCGTCCACAACGTCGTCCACAGACGGGCGTTGACGTGCGCGCGGGCGACCCCTAGCGTCAGCGCCCGAACGAGCCCCCGAGATAACTCCGACGGCGCGTCCGCAAGGGGAAGGCGGACGCTCCACCGGTGCGACCCGGGGGCTTCGTTCGTCCCGGGCCGAGTGAGGGGTGCGGGTGACGACGCACGGTGCCTGCGAGTGGGGGGCCGGGTCAGTGCCCCGTGAACCGCGGTGGTCGCCGCTCCCGCGCCGCGGCCAGCCCCTCCTGCAGGTCCTGGGTGGCCAGCGTCACCGGCTGGGCCAGCGCCTCCCACTGCAGCGCGGCATCGAAGCCGGCCGGCCCACCGCCACGCAGCGCCACCGTGGTCAGCCGGGTGGCCAGCGGTGCCCCCGAGGCCACCTGCCCCGCGGTCTCGAGAACCGCGTCGAGGAAGCCCGCGTCCGGCAGCACCGCGCTGGCCAGGCCCAGCCGGGCCATCTCGGCGGCGTCCACTGTGCGACCGGTGAGCAGCAGCTCGCGGGCGGCGGCCACCCCGACCACGTCCGGCAGCAGCCAGGTGGCCGCCATGCCCGCATGCATCCCCAGCCGGGTGAACGGCACCGCGAACCGGGCCGAGGCCGCCGCGTAGCGCAGGTCGCAGGCCAGTGCGACACAGGCGCCCGCACCGACCGTCGGGCCGTTGACCGCCGCGATCGTGGGCACCTCGAGCTCTCGGATCGACAGCCAGGTCCGGTAGAACGGCAGCATCCGGTCCCGCAGCGCACCCACCGAGGCGCTCGGGTCGGAGCCGATCCAGCCGGTGTCACCGCCCGAGCAGAACGCGGAGCCGGCTCCGGTGACGACCACGCAGCGCACGTCGCGGTCCGTGCGCAGCGAAGCCATCAGCCGGCCCCAGGACTCGGTCATCGGGGCGGACATCGCGTTGCGCCGGTCCGGGTAGTCGAGCCGGACGAGCACGACACCGTCGTCCCGCCGGTCGACCTGCAGGTGCTCCCAGCTCGCTGCGGTCGTGGTCATGGCCGAAGGCTAATCGCGTCACTCTGAGTAGTCGAGGCACGTCGGTACTGTGCCCAGCGCGCCACGCCGGGCGGCCAATGACGTAGGGTCCTCCTCGGTCCCGGTCACAATCGGTGGTCATAGGGACCCCGAAGACGAAAGGAAGGACCCGCGATGGCCGAGAGCTACACGGGCGAGGCGTACTGCGTGAAATGCAAGGAGAAGCGCGACTTCACCGGTGAGGTGGTCATCAGCGCATCCGGTCGTCGCATGGCGCAGGGCATCTGCCCGGTATGCGGCACCAAGCTGAACCGGATCCTGGGCAAGGCCTGACGCCGAGTCGACATCCCGACGGGGTGGCCCCCGGCGTGCGCGAGCACGCCGGCGGCCACCCCGTCGGCGTCTGCGCCAGGCTCGCCTCCGCCGCTGCGTAGAGTGCGCGCATGACGAGCGCGGTTGAGCGTGTGCTGGCTGGGGTCGACGCCCAGCTGGCGGCGCTGCCCGACCTGCTGGCCGAGCTCGTCCGTCTACCCAGCGTGAGCGGCACGCCGGCCGAGGACGACGTCCAGGCCTGGCTGGCCGACCGGTTCGCCGCCGCCGGGCTGGCGGTCGAGCACTGGCCGCTGGACCTGCCAGCGCTCACCGCGGACCCGGACTTCCCGGGCTGGGAGGTCCCCCGCGAGCGGGCCCACGGGCTGCTCGGCCGACTGCCCGGCGCGCACCCCGGCGGCACCGCCGGCTCGGGAGCACCGTCGCTGCTGCTGCTCGGCCACGCCGACGTGGTGCCCCCCGGGGATCCGGCGCTGTGGACCACCGACCCGTTCAGCGGCGAGGTCCGGGACGGGGAGCTGTACGGCCGCGGCAGCTGCGACATGAAGGGCGGCCTGGTTGCTGCGCTGGTCGCGTCGAGCGCGATCGCCCGGTCCGGCGTCCCGCTCGACGGGGACCTGCTGCTCGCCTCGGTCGTCGGCGAGGAGGACGGCGGGCTGGGCACCTTCGGCCTGCTGCGGCACGGCGTCACGGCCGACGCCTGCGTGATCACCGAGCCGACCGACCTGGACGTCATCTCGGCCAACGGCGGCGCGCTGACCTTCCGGCTGTCGGTCCCCGGCCGCGCGGCGCACGGCTCCCGGCGCACCGAGGGTGTCAGCGCGGTGGACAAGCTGCCGCTCGTGCTGGCGGCCCTGGCCGACCTCGAGCGCGAGCGCAACACCGACGTCGACCCGCTGATGTCCCGCTGGGACCTCGCCTACCCGATCTCGGTGGGCACGGTGCGGGCCGGCGAATGGGCGTCCACGGTTCCCGACCTGCTGGTCGCGGAGGGCCGCTACGGGGTCGCGCTCGGCGAGTCGGTGGACACCGCCAGGACGGCGCTCGAGGACGCGGTGGCGCGCGCCGGCGCGGCCGACCCGTGGCTGGCCGAGCATCCGGTGCGAGTCGAGTGGTGGGGCGGCCAGTTCGCCCCGGGCCGCACCGACCCCGGGCACCCGCTGGTCGAGGCGACCCGCCGGGCCCATGCGGCCGCCGCCCCCGGCGTCCGGCCGGCCGAGGTGTTCGGCGGCCCCTACGGCAGCGACCTGCGGCTGCTGACCGGTCTCGGCGGGATCCCGACCGTGCAGTACGGGCCCGGCCGGGTGGACCTCGCCCACGCGCCCGACGAGCGGGTGCCGCTCGCCGACGTGGCCCAGGTGGCCAGGGCGTGCACGCTGCTGGCCCTGGACTGGTGCGGGATCGCCGGCTCGGCGCCCTAGCAGATCCGGCCTGTGGAGCGGGCCAGCCGTCCACAGCCGGCCGGCCGCATGCTGCCTCGGTGACCACCCGCCGACCGGCCCTCCCGCCGTCCCTGCGCCGCCTGCGGCGCGGGCCGCGCACCCTGCAGATCGGCCGTGATCCGGCCCGGGCCCTCGTGCTGGACGGCGTAGGCCCGGCCGAGGCGGCCTTCCTCGGACTGCTCGACGGCCCCCGTGAGCGCGCCGAGGCGCTGCGCGACGCGGCCGAGGTCGGGGTTCCACCGCAGGAGGCGGCCCGACTGCTATCGCTGCTGGAGGGCTCAGGGCTGCTCGACGACGGGGCTGGTGACGTCACCGCCGTCCGCCGGCTGACCCCGGCCGACCGGGACCGGCTGGGCCCCGACCTGGCCTGCTGGGCGCTGCTGCGCGGGGGAACGGCCGGGGCCGCCCGGGCGCTGGGCCGGCGGCGGGCGGCCCGGGTCGCGGTGGCCGGAACCGGGCGGGTCGCCCGCGCGGTCGCGGACCTGCTGGGCGCGGCCGGCGTCGGGCAGGTCGCCGAGCAGGACCCAGCGACCGGCGACACCCTCGCCGTGCTGTGCAGCGACGACGGCGCGCTGGTGCCGCCCCAACTGAGCGACCGGCTGCTCCTCGCCGGTGTCGCGCACCTGGTCGCCGAGACCTACGAGACGCTCGGCTCGGTGGGGCCGCTCGTCGTTCCCGGGCGCAGCGCCTGCCTGCGCGCGCTGCCTGGACCTGCACCGCCGCGACCCCCGCTGGCCGGTGGTCGCGGCCCAGCTCACCGTTCCGGCGCCGGTCCCGGCGAGCAGCGACGGCGTGCTCGCCGCCACGGGTGGCCGCACACGCGGCGCTGGCGGCCGTCGCCCACCTCGACGACCCGGCCGCACCCTCTCCGCTGGAGGGGGCGCTCACCGAGTTCAGGCTGGCCGGACGGCGGGCTGCGACGACGCCGGTTCGCGACGCATCCCGCCTGCGGATGTGCCTGGCCGGGCGTCCGGCAATCCGGTCAGCAACCCGCCGGATGACCGAGCAGGTCACAATGGCCAGGTGACCGACCTGCCGCGCAAGGCTGTGACCCGCTCCGCGCGGCTGGCCACGCTGCCGCTGGGGTTCGCCGGGCGCACCGCGATCGGCCTCGGCAAGCGGGTCGGGGGCAAGCCGGCCGAGGCGGTGGCCGCGGAGATGCAGGCCCGCACGGCCGAGCAGGTCTTCAAGGTCCTCGGCGACCTCAAGGGCGGGGCCATGAAGTTCGGCCAGGCCATGTCGATCTTCGAGGCCGCGCTGCCCGAGGAGTTCGCCGGGCCCTACCGGGCCACCCTCACCCGGCTGCAGGACTCCGCCCCGCCGATGCCGGCCACGACCGTGCACCAGGTCATGGCCCGGGCGTTCGGGCGGCAGTGGCGGCGCCGGTTCGAGTCCTTCGACGACCAGCCGGCCGCGGCGGCGTCCATCGGCCAGGTGCACCGCGCGGTGTGGCACGACGGCCGCCCGGTCGCCGTGAAGGTGCAGTACCCGGGCTCGGGGGACGCACTGGCGGCCGACCTCGCCCAGATCGGCCGGCTCAGCCGGATGTTCTCCGCGTTCGCGCCCGGGTTGGACGTCAAGTCGCTGGTCAACGAGCTACGCGACCGGATCATGGAGGAGCTCGACTACACCCTCGAGGCCGGCTCGCAGGGGGCGTTCTCGCTGATCTACGCCGACGACGAGGACTTCGTCATCCCGGGGGTCGTCGCCCAGTCCGAGTCGGTCCTGGTGACCGAGTGGCTGGACGGCCGCCCGCTCTCCGACGTCATCGCCAACGGCACCCAGGCCGAGCGGGACAGCGCCGGGACCCGGTACCTGCGCTTCCTGTTCTCCGGCCCGGCGCGGGTCGGGATGCTGCACGCCGACCCGCACCCCGGCAACTACCGGGTGCTGCCCGACGGCCGGCTCGGGGTGCTCGACTTCGGTGCGGTGGCCCAGCTGCCGGACGGGTTCCCGCCGTCCATCGGTCGGCTGCTGCGCACCGCGCTGGACGGCGACCACGTGACGGTGCTCGCAGGGCTGCGCGACGAGGGGTTCGTCAGGCCCGGCGCGACGGTCGACCCGCAGCCGCTCCTGGACTACCTCGCTCCGTTCGTCGAGCCCGCCCAGCACGACACGTTCCGGTTCGACCGGGACTGGATGCGCGAGCAGTTCAGCCGGCTCAAGGACCCCCGCCGGGACAACTGGGCCATCGGGCTGAAGCTCAACCTGCCGCCGGAGTACCTGCTGGTGCACCGGGTGTGGCTGGGCGGCATCGGCGTGCTGTGCCAGCTTGGCGCCGAGGTGCCCATGCGCGCGGAGCTGGACCGGTGGCTGCCCGGGTTCGCCGAGGCCTGAGCCGGCTCAGAACCACTCCGAGTCCAGCCGGCCCTCGATGGCGCGCAGGTTCTCCCGCGAGCAGCGCTCGCAGTACCAGACGGTCCGGCCGCGCTCCATGGACGACGTCCAGGTGAGCCGGGCCGCGTCGGCCGGCGGCACCGCCCCGCACAGCTGACATGTCACGGTCATACCCACATCCAACGGACGCGCCGGGCGGGCCGTCTAGGGTTTGGGCGAGGAGGATTCCCGGTGCAGCTGGAGCGGTGGCAGCAGGCGGCCCTGGGCGCGGTCGCCCTGGTGGCCCTGATGCTGGCCGTCACCCGGGTTCCGGCCGTGCGCCGGCGCCGGTTCGCCCCCGGGGTCGCGCTGGCCGCCCGTGAGGGCGCCATCGTGCTGGTCCTGTTCATGCTGTGGCAGCTGGTCGCGCGGGTCG
This sequence comes from Actinomycetes bacterium, assembly GCA_036510875.1. Taxonomy (NCBI): domain Bacteria; kingdom Bacillati; phylum Actinomycetota; class Actinomycetes; species Actinomycetes bacterium. Next base: position 12,032 of record DATCDE010000360.1, on the reverse strand, counting down.
CGATCCGGCACGTGACGGGTGCCTTCGAGCACGCCCACACAGTGCTGCACGTCGAGCGCCTGCTGCACCTGCCCAGCGACCTGGCGATCCAGCACCTGGTGCTGCCGTATCCGCGCCTGGTGGAGTCGCTCAACGTCTTCTACCTGTACGCGCACCTCAACGGGATGGTGCTGTTCCTGGTCTGGATGTTCGTGCGGCACCGTGACGTGTACCCCCGGGCCCGCAACGCGATCGTCATCGTCACGGCGGCCTGCCTGGTGATCCAGACCGTGCCGGTCGCCCCGCCGCGGATGCTCACCGACCTCGGCTTCGTCGACACGGCGCTGGAGTACGGCCAGTCGGTGTACGGGCCGTTCGGCTCCGGGATGGCCAACCAGCTGGCGGCCATGCCGTCGGTGCACGTGGGCTGGGCGCTGCTCATCGCCTACTTCGTGGTCACCGCCAGCACCAGCCGGTGGCGGTGGCTGGTGCTGCTCCACCCGGTCCTCACCGTCTTCGTGGTGGTGGCCACGGCCAACCACTTCCTGCTGGACGGCATCGTGGCCGCCGTCCTGCTGGCACTCGCCCTGCTGGTCCTGGCGGCCTGGGACCGGCGGCTGCCCGCAACGCCGGAGCCCCGGCCCGCCGAGATGGCGGAGACCGGGGCTCCGGACGGGGTCCGACCCTGAGGTCCACGGCTCACAGCATCGCAAGTGCGCGATGGGCCCGCTGCCGGGCTCGGGCGGCGCGACGCTCCCAGCGCCGGGCCGCGACGAGCGCGTAGGCGCGCCGTTCGCTCTGGGCCCTCAGATGTCGCTCCCGCATCTGTGCGCGAGCGAGGTCTTCGGAAAGCAGCAACATGGCCGTGCTCCGTTTCGGGTCGTTCGACGAGTGGGTCACTTCGGTGGTCGCGTCGTGGGTCACGCTGCGACCTCGCACTTGCGCGGGCGGCCACGCGGGCGTTTGCGTGGCACCACCACGCCCTGGATGAAGAGCTCGCCGCCCCAGACGCCCCACGGCTCGGAGCGCTCGAGAGCGCCGGAGAGGCAGGTGCCGCGGACGGGGCAGGCGGTACACAGCGACTTCGCGTACTCGACGTCCGCCGGGCTCTCCGCGAAGAAGAGCTCGGGGTTCTCGGACCGGCACGGAATCGAGGCACCGCCGTGCTCGAGCTCGGCGATCAGGCTGAGCAGCATCGGTGTCACCTCCAGGTGGACCTCGTTGCGGGTGGACGGGGGAAACGAAAAGGCCGCGGATCCCGGGTTACGGGTTCCGCGGCCTGGAGGTGTTCCGGCCAGCTGTCGGGCTAGACCGGTGGGCTCCAGGTGCGGAAGGCCCGGGTGCCGTCGTTCACGGCGGCGAACGGAGCGGTGGTGCGGATGGACGAAGCGGTGCCAAGCGGCTTGCGGAAGTCGGTGTGCACCTGCACGCCGCACCCAGCCATGGGCAGACCCGTCCCGTACCGCGCACGCGCGACGGTGACCGCGCCAGCGGTCACCGTGAACGTCTTGATGCTCTCCACCGCGGGTCACCTCCCTTGGTTCGTGTCGCGGTGCCCAGGTCGCGAGGTGCGTCCTGACGTGAACGGAGGTTAGCGCAACCCCACCTGGGGCACGCAAGCGTATTAGCTGCTGACGTCGGTGAGCACCGTCAGGACGGTTTCGCCATAGCGCTCGAGCTTGGCCGGACCCACCCCGTTGACCTTCGCCAGGGCGGTCAGCGAGGTGGGTCGGGCGGCCGCGATGGCCTCCAGGGTGGCGTCGGTGAACACGACGTACGCCGGCACCGAGTCGGTGCGGGACCGCTCCAGCCGCCAGGACCGCAGCCGCTCGAAGACGGCCTCGTCGTAGCCGGGCGGGCAGTCGGCGCACCGGCCGCGGGTGCGGTCGGCCGCGGTGGCCAGCGGGTGGCCGCAGCCGGAGCACACTGTGGGCAGCACCCGCCCGGCCTTGGCGCCCCGTTTCGAGCGCCGCGGCAAGGCCGCCTGCTCGTCGTCGAGGTCGGCGGGGCGCAGCCTGTCCAGGAACCGGGACGGGCGCCGGCTGGCCCGACCCCCGGGCGCCCTGGCCGCGGACCAGGACAGGTGCAGGTGCTCGCGGGCCCGGGTCACCCCGACGTACAGCAGCCGGCGCTCCTCCTCCACCTGCTCCGGGGTGTCCGCGTGGATGAGCGGCAGGGTCCCTTCGACCAGGCCTACCAGGAACACGGCGTCCCACTCCAGGCCCTTGGCCGCGTGCAGCGAGGCCAGCGTGACGCCCTCGACGGTGGGCGCGTGCTGGGCCGCGATCCGCTCGTCCAGCTCGGTCACCAGCTCGGACAGCCCGGCGGACGGCTGGGTGGCGGCCACCTGCTCGGCCAGCGCCACCAGCGCGTTGAGCGACTCCCAGCGGTCCCTGGTCGCGCCGGAGCCGGACGGCGGCTCGGACCGCCAGCCCCGGGTGCCGAGAACCGCCCGGACATCGCCGGCCAGCGTGCCGTCGGCCGCCGGCGCGCCACCGCGGGCGGCACCACGCAGCAGGATCACCGCCTCGCGGACCTCGGGACGCTCGAAGAACCGCTCGGCGCCGCGCAGCAGGAACGGGATCCCCAGGTCGGCCAGCGCCTCCTCGAAGACCTCCGACTGTGCGTTGATCCGGTACAGGACGGCCATCTCGCTGGCCGGGGTCCCCGCGGCCAGCAGCTCACGGATCCGGGCCGCCACCCCCGCGGCCTCGGCCGGCTCGTCGGGGTACGGCGTGAACGTCGGCTCCGGTCCCGAGGGCCGTTGGGCGACCAGCTCGATCTTGCCCCGGGCGGCCGCGCCGTGCGCCCGGCGCAGCACCCCGTTGGCCAGGCCGACCACCTGCGGGGTGGACCGGTAGTCGCGCACCAGCCGGACCACGGTGGCCTGTGGGTAGCGCTGCGGGAAGCCGAGCAGGTAGTTCGGCGTGGCGCCGGTGAAGCTGTAGATCGTCTGGCTCGCGTCACCGACCACGCAGAGGTCGTCCCGCGGGCCCAGCCACAGGTCGAGCAGCGCCTGCTGCAGCGGGTTGACGTCCTGGTACTCGTCCACCACGAGGTGCCGGTACTGGGCGCGCACCTGGTCCGCGACGTCGGCCCGCTCCTGCAGCACCGCCACCGTGAGCAGCAGCACGTCCTCGAAGTCGAGCACGCCCCGCTCGCGCTTGGCCGCCTCGTACCCGGCGTACAGCCGGCCCACCTGGGCCGCGTCGAGGTCGGCGGGGGGCTCCCGACCGGCCGCGGCGAGCGCGGCCGGGTAGTCGTCGGCCGCGGTGCGGCTGACCTTGGCCCACTCGATCTCGGCCGCGACGTCGCGCAGCGCGGGACGGGACAGCGCGATCCGGGCGGCGCCGGCCGCCTGGCCCACCAGGCCGATCTTGCTCTCCACCAGCCGCGGCACGTCGCCGCCGACCACCCGCGGGTAGAAGTAGCCCAGCTGGCGCAGCGCGGCGCTGTGGAAGGTGCGGGCCTGCACGCCCGAGACGCCGAGCTCGCGCAGCCGGCCGCGCATTTCACCGGCGGCCCGGGTGGTGAAGGTGACCGCCAGCACCCGCTGCGGCGCGTAGACCCCCGAGTGGACGCCGTAGGCGATCCGGTGGGTGATCGCCCGGGTCTTGCCGGTGCCGGCACCGGCCAGCACGCAGACCGGGCCGCGCAAGGCGATGGCCACCTCGCGCTGCTCCGGGTCGAGCGCGGCGAGCACGTCGTCGGCGGTCGGCTGCCGCGGAGGGGGTGGCGGTGGGGGCATGACCGTCCCATCCAAACACCCACCCCCGACGGGCGGGAACAGCGACCGCCACCTAAGGTGTTGGAAGCTTCAAACACCAGCGACGAGGCTGGCCGGCGACGCTCGGGAGTACGCACACGATGTCGATGACGATGTACACGACCACCTGGTGCGGCTACTGCCGGCGGCTGAAGAGCCAGCTGGAGCGTGAGGGCATCGGCTACACCGAGGTCGACATCGAGCTCGTCCCGGGGGCTGCCGAGCTCGTCATGAGCGTCAACGGCGGCAACCAGAGCGTCCCCACGGTGGTGTTCGCCGACGGGACCGCGCTGACCAACCCGAGCGTCGGCGCGGTGCGCGAGCGGCTGGCCGCGGCGAGCTGACCGGTCCTGTCGACCGGCCGGCTACCAGCGCCGGGCCTCCTCCTCGACGACCGGGCCGCCGTACCAGTGCTCGACGAGCCTCCGTGCGATCGACACCGGCGGCGGCAGCAACACCTCGCCCGCTGACGCAGCCGCGTGCAGCTCGGCCCGGCTGAACCAGCGCGCCTCGGTCACCTCCACGCCGTCCGGCACCGGCTCGGCGCCGTCGTCCAGCGCCTGGGCCCGGAAGCCGAGCATGAGCGAGGACGGGAACGGCCACGGCTGGCTGCCCAGGTAGGTGACGTGGCCGACCCGGATCCGGACCTCCTCGGCCACCTCGCGCACCACCGCCATCTCGGCGGACTCCCCCGGCTCGACGAAGCCGGCCAGGGTGGAGAACCGGCCGGGCGGCCAGGCCGCCCCGTGGCCGAGCAGGGCGCGCTCGCCGCCCGCGTCGGTGACCAGCACGATCATCGCCGGGTCGGTGCGCGGGTAGTGCTCGGACCCGTCCGCCGGGCAGACCCGGACGAAGCCGCCCTGGGTGATCGTCGTCCGGGTGCCGCAGCGCGGGCAGTGCTGGTGGGTGGAGTGCCAGTTGCCCAACGCGGCGGCCAGCACCAGCAGGCCGGCGTCCCGGTCGTCGAGGACCGGGCCGACCTCGCGCAGCCCCTGGGGCACGGCGGCCGAGCCCAGCGGTGCGCGCAGCGGGCCGTCCTCGCGGACCGCGAACCAGGCCATCCCGTCGTCGTCCACGCCCAGGAAGTAGCGCTCCCGGTCGGTCTCGAAGGGTCCGCTGGGGACGATGCGGCCGTCGTCGACGAGCGTGCGGCCGTCGGCGATGCGCAGCACCCGGGTCCCGGGGTCGGCCCAGGCCGCGGCCAGCCAGGCGTCGTCCTTGCGGTGCTCGGCGGCCCGGTCGGTGGCGGCGCGGGCCAAGGCCAGCCGCCCCAGCGGTCCCTCGCTCACGCCCAGGACTCGGCCAGGTCGGCCCACAGGTAGGCGACGGCCTCGGCGCCCTTGAGCAGCAGCGGGACGTCGACCTTCTCGTTCGGCGCGTGGATCCGGTCGTCCGGCAGGCCCACCCCGAGGAAGACGACCGGCACCGCGAGCACCTCGGCGAGGTCGGCCTCCGGACCCGAGCCGCCCTCACGGGTGTAGAGCGCCTCGACGCCGAAGGCGCGGCTCATCGACCGGGTGACGGCCTGCAGCACCGGGTGGTCCAGGGGGGTCAGGCAGGGCCGGACGCCGTCACCGAAGGCCTGCAGCTCGACCTCGATGCCGGGCGGGAACTGCTCGACCAGCCAGGCCCGGAACCGACCCATCACCCGGGCCGGGTCCTGGTCGGCGACCAGCCGGAAGGACACCTTGGCGTGCGCCTCCGCCGGGACGATGGTCTTGTGGCCGGGGCCGGTGTAGCCGCCCCAGATCCCGTTCACCTCAGCCGTGGGGCGCGCCCACAGCCGTTCCAGGGTGGTGTACCCGGCCTCGCCCTTCGTCGCCCCCGACTGCGCGTCGGTGAGGAACTGCGACTCATCGAACGGCAGCCGGGCGAACAGCTCGCGCTCCCGCTCGTCCAGGGCGCGGACGTCCGCGTAGAAGCCGGGGATGGTCACCCGCCCCTCGTCGTCGTGCAGCCGCCCGAGGACCCGGGCCAGCTCGGTCAGCGGGTTGGGCACCGCGCCACCGAACGAGCCGGAGTGCAGGTCGCCGGCCGAGCCGCGGACGTCGACCTGTCCGTCGACCAGGCCGCGCATCCCGGTGCAGACCGACGGCACTTCGCGCGACCACATGCCGGTGTCGCTCACCACGACGACGTCGCCGGCCAGCCGGTCCCGGTGCTCGCGCAGCAGCGCCGCGAAGTGCGGGGAGCCGGACTCCTCCTCCCCCTCGACGACCACCTTGAGGTGCACGGCCGGGCTGGTCCGCCCAGTGGCGGCCAGGTGGGCCTGCAGGCCGAGCAAGTGCATGAGCACCTGGCCCTTGTCGTCGGCGGTGCCGCGGCCGCGCAGCACGTCGCCGTCCCCGGCCGGGGTGAACGGCGGGGTGTCCCACAGCTCGACCGGGTCGACCGGCTGGACGTCGTGGTGCCCGTAGACGACGACCGTCGGTGCCGTGGCGTCGTCCGAGGGCCACTCGGCGAACACCGCGGGGTGACCTGCGGTCTCCCACACCTCCGCGACCGGGAAGCCGTGGGCGCGCAGCTCAGCGGCCAGCCATTCCGCGAAGGCACGAACGTCGGACGCGTCGGCCGGGTCGCCGCTGATCGACGGGATCCGCAGCCACTCGCCGAGCCGGTCGAGGAAGGCGGACGCCGTCTGCTCGACGTGGGCGCGCACCGCCGGGTCGTGGGAGGTCATGCCGCCGACCCTATGACGGCCGCCCCCGTAGGCTCAGCGGGTGAGCACTCATATCGGAGCCAAGGCCGGCGACATCGCCGAGCGGGTCCTGATGCCGGGCGACCCGCTGCGCGCGCAGTGGGTGGCCGAGACGTTCCTCGACGGCGCCGTCCGCTACAACGAGGTCCGCGGCATGTTCGGCTACACCGGCAGCTGGAAGGGCGAGCGGGTCTCGATCCAGGGCCACGGCATGGGCATCCCCTCGGTGTCGATCTACGCGCACGAGCTGTTCGCCGAGTACGGCGTCCGGACGGCGATCCGGATCGGCACCTGCGGCGCCCTGCGCGAGGACGTCCGGGTTCGCGACGTGATCCTCGCCATGAGCGCCTCCACCGACTCCGCGACCAACCGCACCCGGTTCCCCGGCATCGACTACGCGCCGGCCGCGGACTTCGACCTGCTGACGACGGCGCACCGGCTGGCCGGCGAGCACGACCTGCAGGTGCGGGTCGGCCAGGTGCACAGCGCGGACCTGTTCTACGGCGACTCGGCCGCGACGCTGCGGCTGGCCCAGTACGGGGTGCTGGCCGTGGAGATGGAGGCCGCCGCGCTGTACACGCTGGCGGCCCAGTTCGACGTGCGGGCCCTGACCGTGCTGACCGTCTCGGACCACCTGGTGACCCACGAGGAGACCTCGGCCGAGGAGCGGCAGACCACCTTCTCCGAGATGGTCCGGCTCGCCCTCGACACCGCCGTCGCCTAGCGTCGCGCCATGTCGGTGCTGCGGGTCGCGACGTTCAACCTGCTGCACGGGCAGTCGCTGCGCGACGGCTCGGTCGAGCCGGCGCTGCTGGCCGACGCGGCGCGGCGGCTCGGCGCCGACCTGGTCGGGCTGCAGGAGGTGGACCGCCACCAGCCGAGATCCGGCCTGGTCGACCAGACGGAGGTAGTCGCGGCGGCCCTCGGCGCGGCCCACTGGCGGTTCGTCCCGTCGCTGCACGGGACGCCGGGCCACGGCGATCCCTGGACGGCGTCCGAGCTGGACGACGGCGACGGCAGCGAAGGCCCGACCTACGGGATCGGGCTGGTGTCCCGGTTCCCAGTGCGGTCATGGGCGGTGCGCCGGTTCGCCGCGGCGCCGATCTCGCTGCCGCTCGTCGTGGCCGGCGCCCCGAGGCCGCGGATCATGCGGGTCAGGGACGAGCCGCGGCTGGCTCTGGCTGCGGTCGTCGAGGGTCCGGCCGGGCCGTTCACCGCGGTCACCGCGCACCTGTCCTTCGTGCCGGGGTACAACGCCCGACAGCTGCGGGCCATCGCCTCGTGGGCGTCGACGATGCCCGAGCCGGTGCTGCTGTTCGGCGACTTCAACCTGCCGGCCGCGCTGCCTCGCTGGCTGACCGGCTGGATGTCGCTGGCGCAGGCGGCCACCTACCCGTCCGCGCGGCCACGCGTGCAGTTCGACCACCTGCTGGCCCGCGGGCTGGCCGCCGACCGGGTGCGGGCCGAGCACGTCCTGGCGCTGCCGGTCAGCGACCACTGCGCCCTGGCCGTCGACCTGGAGCTGTGAGCGGTCGGCTCAGCCGGCGACGCCGGTGAGCAGCCGTTCCAGCTCGGCCCCGGACGGCAACGCAGCCGGGCGCTCGACCCTGCCGCTGCCCACGTAGTAGAACGCGGCGCCCACGGACTCCTCGGCCACGCCGACGATCTGCGCCCACGCGGTGCGGTAGATCGCCAGCTGGAGCGGGTCGGCGGCCGCCGAGCCGGTCTTCCAGTCGATGACGTCGTAGCCGCCGTCGTCGGTGCGGTACACGGCGTCGATGCGGCCCCGCACCACCCGGCCGCCCAGGACCAGCTGAAACGGCGCCTCCACCCGGTGCGGGGCCAGCCGCGCGTACGGCCCGGCCAGGAAGGCCTGCTGCAGCGCCCGGAGCTGGGTGTCCGGCACCAGGTCGTCGTCGGCCGCACCCTCGAGGTCGCTGCGGTCCAGCAGCGGCTGCTCGCCGAACAGCGACTCGACCCAGGCGTGGAACCGGGTGCCCCGGTGCGCGGCCGGCGCGGGGGGCCGAGGCATCGGCCGGACCAGGTCCCGGGCGAAGCCGTCCGGGTCGGCCGCGAGCCGCACCAGCCCGGACGCCGACAGCGACGACGGCAGCGGCACCGCGGTCTCGACCCGGTGCAGCAGCCGGGCCTCGGTCAGCAGCACCTCGAGGTCGCGGTCCCACTCGGCGACCCGCGCCCGTTCGGCGTCGGACAGGGGCTCGCCGGTCGGCTCCAGCTGACCGGCCAGGGCCGCCCGGACCAGCTCGGCCGCCTCCCGCCGGGCGGCCAGCGGCTCGGCCTGCAACGGCACCGGCCAGGGGTGCTCGACCTGCTCCAGCAGGGCCGGGTTGGCGTCGTCGTCCGGCTGCGGCTCCCAGTGCTCGACCGCCCCGCCGCCGGCCTCGCAGTGGCTCCGGACGGCCTCGAGGTAGGCCGACGGTCCACGCGGCTTGCGCTGGCTCGGACCCCACCAGTGCGACGACGCGATGAGCAGCTGCTTGGCCCTGGTGACGGCCACGTAGCCGAGCCGCCGCTCCTCCAGCTGGTCCAGCTCGGCCATCGCCTGGTCGAAGGCTTCGAGCCCCTTGTTGGTCCAGTCGGCGACCACGGGGAAGTCGTCCGCATCGCCGCTCAGCGTGGTGGGCAGCGTCTTGGCCGCCTTGGTCCAGCGGGACCGGCCCCGCTTGGCGGGGAACACCTCGGATGTGAGGTTCGGCAGCACGACGACGGGCCACTCCAGGCCCTTGGCCTTGTGCACGGTCAGCAGCTTGACGCTGTCGCTCGGCGAGGGGGCCGTGGTGTCCAGACCCCGGTCGAACTCCTCGGCCGCCCGCAGGTAGGACAAGAAGGCGCGCACGCTGGGGTCGCCGTCGAGGTCGGCGAAGGCCTCGGCCTGCTCCAGGAAGGAACCCAGCGCCTCGGCTCGGTGGGCCTTCGCGGCGGCCGGCGCCGCGCCCACCTCGACGTCCAGCCCGGTGGTGGACACCACCCTGGCGACGAGTTCGAGCAACGGCTCGCCGAGGTGCCGGCGCAGCGCCCGCAGCTCGTCGGACAGCTCCTTGAACCGCTGCCGGGCCGCGGCGGAGTACGTCGCGCCGCCCGGGTGGTCCAGCGCTTCGACCAGGGACACGACGTCGGCCGGGTCGACCCCGGCGACGGCCTCCTCCAGCAACAGCTCGATGTCGTCGGTCGCCTGCGGCTGATCCCCCCTGACCAGGTGCACGGCGCGGCGGCCCAGCAGCGCGAGGTCGCGCGGGCCGATCCGCCATCGCGGCCCGGTCAGCAGCCGCAGCAGGCCCGCGTTGGCCGTGGGCTCGTCCAGCACCTCGAGGGTGGCGACCACATCGGACACCTCCGGCAGCGCCAGCAGCCCGCCCAGGCCGACGACCTCGACCGGGATGCCGCGCTCAGCCAGCGCGTCGTGGTAGGCCGGGAAGTCGCTGCGCACCCGCACGAGAAGCGCGATGTCGCGCGGCGCCATCCCGGAGTCCAGCTGCGCCTGGACCCGGTCGGTGACCCAAGCCACCTCGTCGGCGTAGGTCGGCAGCAGCGCGCAGACGGTGTCGCCGGCGTCCTCAACCCCGGGGCGCGGCTGCAGCAGCCCGGAGCCCGGGTGCCGCTCGCGCAGCGGCCCGGCCAGGGCGTTCGCCAGCCCGAGCAGCCGGCCACCGCTGCGGTTGTTGCGGGACAGCCCGTACCGGGTGGACGCCGTGCCGTCGGCGCGCGGGAAGTCCTGGGGGAACGCGTCGATGTTGGCCACCGAGGCGCCGCGCCAACCGTAGATCGCCTGGAACGGGTCACCGACTGCGGTCACCGGGTGGCCGCCGCCGAACAGCCCCACGAGCAGCTGCTTCTGGGCCACCGAGGTGTCCTGGTACTCGTCGAGCAGCACGACCCGGAACCGGTCCCGCTCGATCTCGCCCACGGCGGGGTGCTCGGACACCAGCCGCGCGGCCGCGGCCAGCTGATCGCCGAAGTCGAGGGTGCCCAGGTGCGCCTTCTCGGCCCGGACCAGCTCGACGAGCGTGGCCAGCTCGTCCCGCTTGGCGGCGGTGTCGGCCACCTCCTGGAGCTTCGCGGTGGCCCGCCGCGCCGACCCGACGTCACGGGCGATGGCGGCGTCCTCCGCACGCAGCGCCTCGACGGTGACCAGGTGCTCGCTCAGCTCGCCGTCCAGCGAGACGACGTCCCCGACCAGCGTCCGCACGCCGGTGTTGAGCGCGACGAACGGCCCGGGGGCCCGGCGAAGCACCCGATCGACGAGCTGGAACCGGGTGGCGTCGGCGAGCAGCCGGGCCCGCGGCTCCAGCCCGATCCGCAGCCCGTGCTCGCGCAGCAGCCGGCCCGCGTAGGCGTGGTAGGTGGCCACCGTGGGCTCGCCGTCGACCTGCTCACCAGCATCCGTGACGGGAGCGGCCGGGACGGCCCGGCGCAGCGCGGCACGAATCCGCTGGGCCAGCTCGCCGGCCGCCTTGTTCGTGAAGGTCAGGCCCAGCACTTGCTCGGGGCGCACCTGCCCGGACCCGACCAGCCACACCACCCGCGCGGCCATCACGGTGGTCTTACCCGAGCCGGCCCCGGCGATGACCACGCCGGGCTCGAGCGGCGCGGTCGCCGCGGCCAGCTGCTCGGCAGTGAACGGGACGTCGAGCAGCGCGCTCAGCTGCCCCGGCGACGTCAGCGGCTGGTGGCTCACCGGACCACCTGCCGACCCTCGTCCCGGCCTGGGCAGCTGCCTTTGAACGTGCAGAAGCCGCACTGGTCCCCCGGGGTGGCCGGGAACTCCTCAGTCACCATCCGCTCGACCGCCTCGGCCAGCACGCCGTCGATCCACTCGGGGTCCGGCAGCTCGGTCAGCGCCGGCTGCTGCTGGACCTTCGGCAGGCCCTCCTTCGTCGAGGTCCGCAGCTGGACCAGCTCGGCCCCGCCGCAGGCCGCCTCGGCCACGGTGTCCAGCCCAGTCAGCGCTCCCTCGCGCACGGCCAGCTGGTAGGTGGCCAGCTGCACGTGCAGCTGGACCTGGGGGCCGGTCGGGGCGTACTTGCCGGTCTTGAGGTCCACCACGTGCACCGCGCCGTCGACGTCGACCTCCACCCGGTCCATCCGGCCGCGCAGCTCGACCTCGCGGCCGCTGACCGTGAACCGGGTCTCGAATTCGTGCTCGGTCGCCACCAGCCGGCGCCCCCGCTCGGCCTGGTGCCAGGCCACGAACAACCCCAGGGCGGTGCGCGCCCGCTCCTTCTCCTGGGCGGACTGCCAGCGCGCCTCGAAGGACAGCTGGCCCCACACCGACTCGACCAGCGCCATCAGCTGCCCCGCGTCCGCGGGGCTGCGCCCGGCCGCCACGTCGTGGGCCAGCGCGTGCACGATCGAGCCGAAGCCGAGCGCGGTGCTGCGGGCCGACTCGCCCTTCGCCTCGTGCTCCAGGAACCAGCGCAGCGGGCAGGAGTCCATCCGCTCCAGCGACGAGCCGGACAGCCGGATCGGCCGGGCCTGCGGATGCAGCGGCTGGCCGGGGGCGGTGAGGTCGGCCAGCCCCCACCAGCGGTCCGGGTGGGCGACCGGGACCAGCGGCAGGTCTCCGTCGGC
>DATCDE010000359.1 GCA_036510875.1 Actinomycetes bacterium | reverse complement strand
CCCCACATCCGAGAAGATCCACACCTACGCCGAGGCCGTCACCGCCGGTGACGCGCTCGTCGCGATCAACGGCCGGGTCGAAGGCCTCGACAGCCTCGGCGGGATCATCCAGGACGAGTTCGGCTTCCTCGCTGCCTTCCTCCTCCCGCTGCTGGGGATCAGCCTCGTCGCGAAGGTCACCCGGCGTGAGGAGGAGGCCGGGCGGCTCGAGGCGGTCCTCGGGGGCCGGGTCGCGCGCCACGTCCCGGTGCTGGCCGGGCTCATCGTCGCCTCCGCCGCCATCTTCGTCACCGCCATCGCGTTCGCCCTCGGGCTCATCGCCTCCGGGGTGCCCGTCACCGGGTCGGTCCTCTACGCCGCGTCCCTCGGCGCCCTCGCCTTCGTCTTCGCCGGGCTCGCTGCGCTGCTCGCCCAGGTCACTCTGCACTCCCGGGGCGTCTACGTGTGGAGCCTGCTCGTCCTCGCCGTGGCCTACCTGCTGCGGGGCGTCGGAGACGTGACAAAGACGTGGGTCACCTGGCTCTCACCGCTCGGCTGGGCCGAGAAGGCCGCACCGTTCGGGGCGATGCGGTGGTGGACCCTGCTCATCCCCCTCGCCGTCGGTGGGCTGCTCGCCACGCTCGCCGTCCTCGTCGCCGGACGCCGCGACCTCGGTAGCTCCCTCTTCCGCGGGGGCGCGGGGCCGGCTCGGGCCACGACCTGGCTGCGCAGCCCGCTCGGGCTGGCGACCGCCATCCACCGCCCGGCGGTCCTCGGTTGGCTCGCCGGTGCCCTGGTCATCGCGGGCATGATGGGCGCGCTCGCGCAGCAGTTCGTCGACGCCGTCGCCGGCAGCCCGGCCATGGCCGAGGCCATCGGGATGTCGGGTGCGCAACCCGAGGACGGGTTCGTCGCCCTTACCCAGCTCTATATCGCCATCATCGCCATGGGGTATGCCGTCCAGGCCGTCGGCGGCCTGCGCGGCGAGGAGACCGCCGGCCGTCTCGAGCCTCGACTGTCCGGCACCCTGTCCCGCATGCGCTGGCTCGCCGCGCACGGGCTCGTCATCGTCACCGGCCTCGTCGTCATCGTGATCGTCTCCTCGGTCGTGCTGGCCGCGGCGACGGCGTGGTCGATGGGCACCGCGGTTCAGCTGGGTCGCGTCGTCGGGGCGGGCGCGGCCTACCTGCCGGCCGAGCTCCTCGTCGGCGGGCTGGCGCTCGCGCTGTTCGGCGTGCGGCCCAGGGCGTTCCCGGCGGGCTGGGCGGTCTTCGCCCTCGTCGCCTTCATCGCCTCCCTCGGCCCGGGCCTCAAGCTGGCCGGATGGGCGCTCGACCTGTCCCCGACGACCCATGTCGGCAACCCTCCGCTGGGCACCGTCGAGGCGCTGCCGCTCGTCGTCCTCGGCGCCATCGTCGCGGGCCTCGGCGTGGCCGCGGCGGTCGGCTTCCGCCGTCGGGGAGTGCCGCAGGGCTGATCCGGTGGAGCGCCGTCGGCGCCCCCGCCGCCGGTGCCGCGGGCCGCCCCCTCGGGTGAGCTATCAACCGCCGAGCTCGGAGTCTCGTCGTGCTGTCCGCCGACCGCCCGCCGCTGCATGTGCCCGGGGCGGCCCGGTTCATCGCCGGTGGGCGCCCTGGCCCGATCCAGCGAGGAGCCCGATGTTCGCGGTCGCCGCCATCGCCATGATCAGCTCGCGGCGCGGCTTCGACAGCCTCGCCGGATTGCTCGAACGCGGCCACCAGCTGCGGGGCACCGCCGGTGGTGCAGACGCCGCGCCGATCTTGCCGTCGACGGCGATCACCCGACGCCGGCCAGGTGCCCAACCCGGGTGGCCATCCGCGCCCCATCCGCACAGCCAGGTTTCGGCGTCCAACAAGGCCAGCGATCGACGGTCGGTGGACTCCGTCGGCAGCACCTGGTCTGCACCGATACCCAAGCGGGACAGCTCGTCCCGGCCCGCATCGTGGATCCACTCGGCGATCCCGAGCAGCGTCCGCGCCCCGGCCAACACGGCCTTCGTGGCCGCGTTGGCTCGGATGTCGAGTTAGCTGATCATGGACGAGCCGACGACGGATCTGGACCCGTTGAAGTGGTGTTTTCAGGATTGCGTCCACCGCCAACGCGCGCGAGACGCACCGTGTTGGTGTCCAGCCACATCCGGCGATCGCGTCGCTATGTCCGCAGGAGGCCGAACGCGCCGCGCCGGCGGGCAGCCCGACCTGACTTCCCGCCGACGATCACGCCGAACACCCGTACCGATAACACAACGGCCGAGGCCGATGCGCTGGATCGAGTCTTCCGGGATCGGCTGCCGGACCGACCGCGGGCGCAGCTGCGCACCGCGACCCTCTCCCCGCCAGGGGCCGAACCGCTGTCCGGCGTCGGCTGGACGGAGCGGGCGCTGGCGCTGGCCATTTCTGATCGGATGTGGAACTGTGCGCACAGCGGCGCGGCGATTCACCAGGCTCACCGAGCTGGCATCCATGGATCCACCAACCACCGCGGCGAACCACGATTCCCGAACATCGACCCTGCGGCTACGCGCGGAAGCCGCCCGGGCGAATCCGCTGCGGCTGGACCGGACTCGCCAGCCCGCAATCACGCCAGGCAACTCGTTGCTCAGCGAGGTCGACGCGATCGGCGATCCAGGGAAAGCGCCGTGAATCCGACGCGGTCACCACCGGGTGGACACGACGGACGGCTCCTGGGATACCCCACCGGGGATCGTCGTCCCGGACCGCTACTGGGCATCGAAAACGACAGCGGCCAGGACAGGGCTGGCACGGTTGGTTGCACCGGCCGAACCGTTGCGCGGCACCGCCCGGGCTGATCGGGACCATTGGCACTACGCGCCGATCAGGGCGGCGGTAAGTGTGAGGCGGTGGTCATCGTCGTCCGGTTTCGCCCGTGAGTCGAGCATGAGGGGCGCCTGCCGGGAGCAGACGAGGAACCGAACCCCGCGGCGGGGAGGGAGGACAGCGGCCCGCCCCGGGGTTATCGCCCGGTATCTCGTCCCTGCGTGGTGTGCTGCGTTCCGCGGCCCCGCAGCCCACCGCGAGCGGTGATCGGCGGGGTGGGGCCCTCACGTCGGATCCCGTTACGGGGCAGCCGATGAGCGCTGTCACCCCGCCGGGGGAATCGGCCGCCAGCGCCGAGGTGAGCGCGCTGACCCGGCTCTACCGTAAGGGTCCGGTGCGCCGCGCCGCGGCGCTGCTCGGGCCGGCCTTCGTCGCCGCGGTGGCCTACATCGACCCGGGGAACTTCGCGACGAACTTCGCCGCCGGCGCTGGGTACGGCTACCTGCTGGTCTGGGTCGTCGTGCTGGCCAATGCGATGGCGATGCTGGTGCAGTACCTGGCGGCGAAGGTGGGGGTGGTGACCGGGAAAGACCTACCCGAACTGTGCCGGGAACACTTTCCCCGACCGGTGTCGATCGGGTTGTGGGCGCAGGCCGAACTGATCGCCATGGCCACCGACCTGGCGGAATTCGTCGGCGCCGCGGTCGGGTTGAACCTGCTGTTCGGGGTGCCGTTACTGCCCGCCGGGCTGATCACCGCGGTGGTCGCGTTCGGGCTGCTGGCGCTGGAACAACGCGGCTACCGCCGGTTCGAGCTGGCCATCATCGCCCTGCTGGCCCTGATCTTCCTGGGATTCCTCTACGACCTCACGCTGGTGGGCACGTCCGTGCCCTCGGCGGTCGCGGGGCTGATCCCCCGCTTGGACGGACCGGGCAGCGTGCTCCTGGCGGTCGGGATCATCGGCGCCACGGTGATGCCCCACGTGGTGTACCTGCATTCAGCGTTGACGAAGCGGCGGATCCGGCCCGCGGACCACGACGAACGCCGAACCCTGCTGCGCTGGGCCCGGATCGACGTCTGCATCGCGCTCAGCGTCGCCGGAGTCATCAATCTGAGCATGCTGCTGATCGCCGCCTCGCTGTTCCACACCGCCGGGCTCACCGACATCGACACCATCGAGGCCGCGCACGCCGGACTGGCCCACTACGTGGGCGGTGGGGCAGCGCTGGCGTTCGCGGTCGCGCTATTGGCATCCGGACTGTCCTCGTCCAGCGTCGGGACCTACGCCGGGCAGGTTGTGATGCAAGGGTTCATCCGCACCAGCATCCCGCTGTTCCTTCGCCGCGGACTGACCATGCTGCCGGCTCTCACCGTCCTCGCGCTGGGTCTGCCCACCACGGCCAGCTTGGTCATCTCCCAGGTCGTGCTGTCCTTCGGGATCCCCTTCGCCCTCATCCCGCTGCTGCTGATCACCCGCCGCCGCGACATCATGGGACCCTTCACCAACCAGCGGATCACCACTGCCACAGCAGGTCTCATTGTGGGAATCATCATCGCGCTGAACATTT
>DATCDE010000358.1 GCA_036510875.1 Actinomycetes bacterium | reverse complement strand
GGAAAGGCAGCCTGAAAACTCAAGACACAACCATGAGTTCGTGACACCAAGCTGTGGCTAGCCAACCTTCAACAGTGTCTTGTGGGCGCCTTCGTGTGTGGATAAGGTTTCGAAGATCATGGCGCCTTCCGAGATCTTCGCCCGGGGTCTGAAGCGTTCTTTCGGGGCCACACAAGCAGTCGACGGTGTGGATCTGTCTGTGGAACGCGGTGAGATCTACGGCTTTCTCGGCCCGAACGGCGCCGGGAAGTCCACTGTCACCCGGGTGTTGAGCACCCTCCTGGCGCCCACCGCTGGTCAGGCCACCGTGGCCGGGTTCGACGTGGCCACTGACCCCGACCAAGTGCGGCTGCGGATCGGGGTGGCATTGCAGGAGGCCGCGCTGGACCCGAAGCAGACCGGCGTGGAGATGCTGCGTCTGCAGGGGCGCTTCTACGGGTTGTCGAAGACCGACACCGAACGCCGACTGGCCGACTTGCGCACCCTCATCGACATCGGCCCAGCCCTCGAGGACCGGGTGGCCACCTTCTCTGGCGGCATGAAGCGGCGGCTCGACCTCGCGCTGGCGCTGGTGCACAACCCTCGAGTCCTGTTCCTCGACGAACCGACGACCGGGCTGGACCCGGTGAGCCGGGCCAAGGTCTGGGAGGAGGTACGGCGACTGAACGCCGAGCTGGGCATGACCGTGTTCCTGACCACCCAGTACCTGGAGGAAGCCGACGAGCTCGCCGACCGGGTCGGGATCATCGACCACGGCCGGCTGGTGGCCGAAGGCACCCCCGAGGAGCTGAAGCGGTCCATCGGCACCGACCTGGTGGTGGCGGTCGTCGAGGGTGACCCCGACATCGCCCGGCGAGCCCTGACGCCGCTCCACGTGGTCGAACACGTCGATGTCAACGGCTTGGAGGTGACGGCCGCGGTCACCAACGGCCCGGCCGCGGTCAGCCCGGTCGCCCTGGCTCTGGCCGAGGCCGGTGGTGGGCTGCGGGTGCGCGAGCTGTCGCTGCGCACACCGACGTTGGATGACGTGTTCCTGTCGGTGACCGGCGCCCGCATCGCCGACCGGGACGGCGACACCGACCCAGCCCGGACGGTGGAGGAGGCCCGATGACGACCAAGGCAACCGGGGCCGCCACGGCCTCCGACCCGCACGCCGGTGACGTGATCGCCCGACACGCCGGGTTTGCCCGAGACCTCACCTCGGTGGCGATCCGGGCGTTGCGGCAGATCCCGCGTGAGCCCGAGGCGGTGATCCCCGCTCTGATCATCCCGGTGTTCTTCTTCGTGGTGAACGTGGGATCGCTGTCCAACGTGGCCGAGGCCGCTGGAGTCACCGACTTCAAGGCGTTCCAGCTTCCAGTGGCGATCATCTTCGCCGTCACCGGCATCTCGCGCGCCAGCGCACTGGTCACCGACATCAACGACGGCTACTTCGACCGACTGCTGTTGACCCCGATGAGCCGGCCAGCCCTCCTGCTCGGGCTGATGGTCGCCGACCTCGCCCTCGTGATCGCCCTGTCGATCCCGGTGCTCATCCTCGGCGCGATCGTCGGGGTAGGGTTCTCCACCGGCATCCCGGGCGCCCTGCTGTTCCTGCTGCTGGCGGGGCTGTGGGGGCTGGCCTTCACCGGCTTCCCCTACGCGATCGCACTCAAGACAGGCAACCCTGCAGCAGTCAACTCCAGCTTCCTGCTGTTCTTCCCGTTCGCCTTCCTGACCACCGCGTTCCTCCCCCAAGAAGCACTGACCGGGTGGCTGTCCACCGTCGCCACCTACAACCCCGTGACCTACGTCCTCGCCGCGCTGCGCTCGCTGCTGACTGGCGGCTGGCAGCCGACACCGCTCCTCCAAGGGGTGATTGCCATCCTGGCCGTGGCCGCCGTCAGCCACACCCTGGCTTTCGCCGCCCTACGAGGACGGGTCTCGCGCCGCTGAGATGGGTATAGAGGACCGTCATGGCCACAGACCCGCCCGGCGTCAGGGCGCCGTTGACAGCCCTGTGCGCCTCCCTGGCACCGGGCCCTGGCGGCAACTCGACTGCACGTGAGAGAACTCAGCCGTGACCAGCCTCGACTCGGCCCCACGCACGCATCCCCTCACCCGTGCCGACTGGCGTGCCTGGCTGTCCGCGCACCATGCCGACACCCCGGCGGTGTGGATGGTGTCGTGGAAGGCCACAACCGGGCGACCGCGCATCTCCTACGACGACGCAGTTAGCGAGGCGCTCGCGTTCGGGTGGGTCGACAGCCTGCCGCGCCGCCTCGACGACGAGCGCACGATGCTCTACTTCTCTCGCCGCAAGCCCACCAGCGCCTGGTCCAGACCGAACAAGAAGCGGGTGGAGGAGCTTCGCCGCCAGGGCCTCATGTCTGACGCCGGGGAGCGCGCGATCGCCCAGGCGAAGCGCAACGGTGCATGGTCGCGACTCGATGACGTCGAGGACCTGGTTGAGCCTGCCGACCTCACGGCCGCCCTCGCCGGCCTTCCCCCCGCACGCACTCACTGGGACGCGTTCCCGCCATCGGCTCGGCGGGGAATCCTCGAGTGGATCATCCAAGCGAAGCGCCCCGCCACCCGCGCCCAACGCATCGCTGAGACAGCCCGGCTCGCAGCCCAGAACATCCGTGCCAACCAATGGCCACGACGATGAACCGTCATCACCATCTCTGCGACACCCACGTCTCCATCGAGGGCGCCACCCCCAAGGACCCCAACAGCCCGCTGAAGGGCGGGGCCTCGCGACGCTGGAGCGGCCTACCGCGCTGGACCCACATGTGTGCCGTCGCCAGCGCATTTGACGGTGTCAGTGAGCGGCGTCCCAGGACTTGACGAGCGTTCGCGATGCCCGCAGGCGCCACGACTCCGTCACCAGCTCGCTCGCTTCGATGACGTCAACTGCCTCGAGGCGAACCAGCAGGATTGGCGTGCCGTCGTAATGGGCTGTGGTAAAGAATCGGCCCGGTTCGGACGCGATCATCGCCGTCTTTTCCTCCTCTGACGAGACCCACACGACGAGCGCTTCGGGGTCCTCGCGGATCCAGGCGAACATCCGCGGCGTCGTCCGCCAGGAGGGCCGACCGCCGAAGGATGCCTGCTCGTAAGCGCCCGGCAGGCTTGCGGCGATGCGGCGAACGTCGTCGTGCGAAATCATCGCCCAATCGTATCCGGGCCCCGTCAGGCCAGCCTCGGTCCCGTTAAGAATCCTTCGGTGGCCATAGGGGTGTGACGGGGCATGCTTTTCCCACTCGTTGTTCCCTGGCGGACCACGCCGTCCAGCCGACGTCAGCGGTCATCGCCCTGCCTCCTGCACGGACCTGTTGCCCGGCCATGGAAGTCAGCGCGCCTCCAGACCGTCCAGCCGCAAGGTCAGCGAATCGTCGCGATGGCTGCCGGAGGAGCCCACGTGCTTCTCCGGGACGGTCGGACCGTTCTTGAGCACCCCATAGAGCGCCATCGCGTGACCGCGGCCCACGCCATACTCCGACTGCAACCAGTCCACCACGATCGCCGCCTTGGTGTCAGGCCCATAGCCACGACTCTCGGCGTCGTCGAGCAACTCCTGCGGCGTCTTGCCGGTCTTGGCCTCGATCGCGTCGAGGTACGCCTGGTAGGACATATTCCGACCTCCTAGAGGAGATGATGCAACTTCAGACTCTGCCGCTGCCTTCACAGTACCGATAGAGCATGGCCGGCGGGCACCGGCCGGCGCATGCACTGCGAGCATTGCGTGCTGTCGGGCAGCATCATCGGGCCCGGACCATACGTCCTGTACCAACCCTAAGTAGCCGCGATCCGCGCGGTGGACCACATGCGTCATACCGCCGCCAGTCGGGCGAGTCGATCCAATCGACTGTCTTCGAGCGCTCTCATTAGTGGTTGCGCAGGGCGATGTTCCAAGGTGGATTCCAGCGCTGGATAAGGAGTTCCTCGACCTCATCGGGGCGAGCGGCGACGAGCCACCACCACTCCACGACGTGACCAGCAACGAGCGACGCGTTGAGTAGCCCGTTAACGCGGGCGCGAGTCTGCGACTGCTTGAGCGCCTTGGACGGCGGACAGTAGGTGTAGTCGTCGTAGGCCCTTCCCAGGCTCTGACCCTTCACCTTCTGGATCAGCCCGTAACCTTCAACTGGCTTGCCGACGTAGCAGACCTGCCCGTCCGCGACCCAGGCGTACACGCCAGGTTCCTGTGGGGCTGTCGTCTGCACCCGCAGACGACAGAACGGCCCCATGCCGAATGGATCGGGGTGCGGAAGATTCAGGGTCACGGCGGCGACGCTGGAGGACGTGAAGCCCAGCGCGACCAGGTCGTCGGTCGTTGCCACATCCCAAGCCTTCTGGCTCCACGCAGCGTGCGCAAGACCCGACCGAGTTGCGTCCTATCGCCGCCCGTCGGCGCCCTCGATCTCACCAAGAGCCGCCGCAGGAAATCGCGGGCCTTGGCGTCTCAGTTCCGGTTGAGGCGGAACTGTGGGGTCGTCAGTGCCCGCTTGAAGTGCGATTCCGCAGCGTTGACCTCGGGGGTCGGCGCGTTCGGATCGAAGACCCGCAAGATGCTGAACATGAAGTTCTGCTTGTGCGTTGGGTCCTTCACACCGAGCTCTTTCAGGGCCACATTGCCCCCGTGGCCGTCTTGGGCGTAGGCGGTCCAGCGGCCGAGGATTCGCTCACCGCCGTCGGCTTTCCCCACGTACAGCTGGCCGGTGCGTGCGTCCAAGATTACGTATATCCCCTGCACCGCGCTTAGTGCAGCTCGCCAAGGGGAATACCA
>DATCDE010000357.1 GCA_036510875.1 Actinomycetes bacterium | reverse complement strand
GGCGCAGCCTGGTTCGGGTGGTCACCCACCCCTTCGGTGGCCCGGAACAGGAGGCCGACAGATGACCGAGAACAACCAGGCGGCTCCGGGCCGCTCGCGTCGCGGCCGCACCGTGGGTGCCGCGGCGGGACTGCTCGCCGCGGGCCTGGTGGCCGGCGGGATCCTGGCGGGCACGTTGGGCGCGTCCGCCGCGACCACCGACACCATGACCACCCCGAGCGCGGCCGCATCGTCCGGGTCCACCGGGACCACCCCGGGTCAGCCGCCGGCCAACGCCAAGAGCTCGACGTCGGTGCGCAGCGACGAGAAGTCGGTGTCCACTGACCTCGCCGCTCAGCTGACGACGAAGGCCGGGGCCGCCGTTGCGGGCGGCACCGTCTACCGGGTCGAGACCGACGCCGGTGACGCCGCCGACGAGGTGCACCTGACCAAGGCGGGCGGCTCCCTGGTCACGGTGAAGTTCGACAAGAACCTCGACGTCACCGCGGTCGAGGACGGCATGGGCAAGGGCGACCCGGCCCCGGTCGGTGTCCCGCAGGCGTCGAACGGCGGCTGACCGCCAGCGAGTGGAGCGCCAGTGAGCGGATAGCCGTGGATCGGCACCCATGGCGCTCACCGGCGCCCCACTCAATTCGTGCTGCCGGTTGGTCCGTGTTCAGTGGGCGGGGGCGCTCCAGACGTCGGTGCCCCAGTGGGTGAACGTGTCCCGCGCCGTGGCCGGGATGTACTCGGTCATCATGTACGCCCGGGACTCGGTGGCGTCGCTGGTCGCCGACCTCGGGCTTGGGCCGTCGGTCCACCGTCTGGGGCCACGCCCCTGGACCGAGGTGCTCGACCTCATGGACTCCGCGGACTGCTTCGTGTTCAGCAGCCTGCGAGACTCCTTCGGTGGCCGATGTCTCGAAGCCGCGGCGCGCGGGCTACCGCTCGCGGTGCTGAACCACCACGGAGCGGGCGAGCTGTGCCGGACGCCGTTGCCCGCAAGGCTGGCGTTGATGTCCCGACCTGGCGGTCCCCCTCGCGGACGCGATGATCGACGTCGTCAGCGACCCGGACCGGTGGCGGGCCATGAGCCGGTCCGCCGCGGAGTGGGCCGCGCAGCAGACCTGGGCGGCCAAGGTCGACGCGGTCGAGCCGATCCACGGACGGCTGGCAGACCGGGAGAGCCACTCAACGGTGGCTATAGAGTTGCCGAGTGAGCACGGCTGACGGCGGTTTCGCTCATCGCCGTGAGGCTCCGCGGGTCCTCTGGGCAATCAGTCATCCCACTCTTGTGCGCGCCGAAGTCCCCATCCTCCGTCAGGCCGGCCTTGACGTGGTGCCCGAGGAGCCAGACCCCTCAGCGCTACGTGAGCTGGACTTCGTCCAGTACCCGTCGGACGATCAGTACGACACGGTGGACGCACCCGTGGCGCCCGGGAGGTGCCTGCGGCTGTGGGCCCGCGGCGGTCGGGTCAGTCCTGCCGAGGCCGCGGCGGTCAATGCCCACTACGACGCGATCATGGTGGCCACCCGACTGGACGTCGCCCTGACGGTGCGCCGTTGGTTCCGCGGTGTCGTGTTGTTCCGGCACTTCGGAAACGTGCCCGGACTGCCGGGCATGGACGACCCCCCGCGAGACCCTCGGCTGCTGTCCGGCATCGTCGGCGTGCCGATCTTCTCCAGCCTCTTGGATTCGCCACTCGGCCGTGCACTGCCCGAGACCAGGCTGCTACGGACTGCTGTGCCGAAACCACCTGTGCGGACCACAGGTCTCGTCTCGCCGGATGGAGACGTGGGGATCTACCTCGGCGGACTCGGGAACCCGACCGACTACTTGCCGCAGATCGTCCGCCTAGCAGCAGCGGTCCCGGACCGCCGGATTGCGCTGCTCGGCCTCACCGAGACTCACCGAGCGCAGTTCGAGCACGCGGCCCGCAACCTCCTGGTGGTGCCGCGTTTGGGGGAACGGGAGTACTGGGAGCGATTCACGTCCCTGTCCGTCATGGTCTACCCGCACGAGGATCCCAGGCACAGCCACTACATCCCCTTCGAGGCGATCTCCCTCGGCATCCCCTGCCTGGTGCTCGAGCGAGGCGTAGCCGCCGGCGAGGCGGGAATCCCAGGCACGAAGGACGGTGCACCCAGCGGGGTCTTCATCGACTGGCAGGGCCTCACCCACGAGCTGGCGGCACTGCTCCGGTCCCCCGAGCGGCTCACCGCGTTGGCCCGTGCGCAGCAGCCTCTGCTCGGCCCATTCTCCGAGCAGACCGTCCTCCGCCAGGCGCGCCAACTCGCCGAACTGGTCGGTTCCGCCGCGCCAGCCGTCCGGCGCGCCACAGCGGACGCTATCTACGCGGGAGGGATCCCGTCGGCTCGCAACCTGCGCGAGGGGATGCGGTCCGGCCTGCCTGAGGAGGTGGGCGTGGCGGCGGCCAGAATCGCCGCGTCGGACGACCTCGCGAAGACGTGGAGCGCGCGCCTGGTGGCCGACCCGGCAGACGGAGTGCTCGCCCGGCTGGAGACCGTGCCCGGTGACGATCTCCTGCTCAAGATCGGAGCCCCCGAGGGCCTGCCCGCCGACGGTCGCCGGCTTCGGGTCACTGTGCACACCGCCGAACAGCTGGACCTACCCGCCGTTGCGGAGGTGACGCGCGGGGACGACGTGCTTTCGCGGCATCCCCTGCGGCGGCTCGACGCGCCCGCGACCGGTGCGGGTGGCGGGTGCGCCGCCGAGGTCGTCCTTACCCCCGGACAAGCCGTCCGGATCCGCGTCCTCACCGCCCTGGCGGCACCGTCGACCACCTTGACTCGGGTGATCGTGGCACCCACCACCGCCTCAGCCGGCGGGGACGCCGTGGGGCACGCGACCGCAAGGGGCGAGGATCGCGTGCCGCTGTGGACTGTCGGGCGGGGTGGTGCGCGCGGCAGGCTGCGCCGGCGGACAGCCGGATCCGCTACCGGGACGTTCTGGGGGGTTCGGTTGTTGCGCTCCGACCTGCTTCCTGGGCAACGCCTGATCGGGAACGTTCCCGCCGGCCGTCGAGGCGGCAGCGCCCTCGTGCTGCGGCGCACGCAGGGCGGGGGTCGGACGCGCCTTGCTGGCGTCGTCGTCCTCGGCCGAGCCCTACACCGGTCCGCACCAGCAGTCGACGGCCAGCGGGTCCTCGCTGTGGGCAGCCGACGAGGTCTGCTTGGCCTTGGCCGGTCAACTCAGGTCCCGATCGCGACGATGTCACCTAGGTCCGACCAGTCGGTCGGACGCCCAGGTGGCACCGAAGGGGCGTGAAGGTGGCAAGTCTGCGCAGCCGGATGGGCGCCCTGCGGGACCGGTGGCTTCTGGCCGGCCTCCCGAGCCGTACCGCCCGGTTGGACGAGTCCATGGACGACCTGAAGGCTCAACTGGCGCAGCTCGCCCTCGCGCAAAGGTTGCCCGATGCCGAGCCCGACCTGCGCGTCTTCAGCCAGTGGGGCGAGGACGGAATCCTCGCCGCGCTGATCGATCAGCTCCGGGGCATCCCGCGGACCTTCGTGGAGATCGGCGTCGAGGACTACCGCGAGTGCAATACCCGGCTTCTCGCCCGCACCGGCTGGACCGGGCTGGCCATCGACGGGGACCAGGTTGCGGTGTCCCACGCCCAAACGCTGCGCGAGGTCTGGTCTGGGGCGGTACGGGTGGTCGGTGCCTGGCTGGAGCCCTCCACCGTGGACGCGGTCGTCACGGGCGCCGGAGTCCGCGGTGAGATCGGGGTCCTGTCGATCGACGTCGATGGGATCGACCTGTACCTGCTCGACGCCCTGACCGGCGTGGACCCGTGGATCGTCGTCATCGAGTACAACGCCCGCTACGGTCCCCGCGACGCCGTCACCGTCCCCTACCGGGCCGGCTTCGACCGTCGCGTCGAGCACTTCTCCTGGCTGCACCACGGGGTGTCGCTGGCCGGGGTCGAGGTCTGGGGTGCGGCGCGGGGCTACGACCTCGTCGCGGTCAACCGCGAGGGGACGAACGCGTTCCTCGTGAAGTCCTCGCGCCGACCGGACGGGCTGCCCGCGCGCTCTGCGCCGGATCTGTGGCGCCCCCTGAGGTTCAGCGAGAACCACGGCGAGGACGGCGCGCACCGGCCGATCAGCTTCGACGATGAGCGACGCATCGTGGCGGCGCTCCCGAAGGTCGACGTGCGTGAGCTGCTCACCCCGGACCGCACCGCTGCCGCGCTTGAGCCGGCCGACCCGCGAGGATGACCACGGGCACACAGATGGCCGCGGCTGGCCGCGGCAGCCGTCTGCTGCGGGCCGGCGCGGCGAGTCTGGCGTCCCGCGGCATCGGCATCGTGGCGACCCTCGTGCTGACCCCCATCGTCATCAAGGGCGTCGGGACGGAGCAGTACGGCGCGTACGCGACGATCACCAGCCTGGCCGGTGTCGCCGTGGTGACCGACCTCGGCATCGGCGGCGGGTTGGTCGCACGGTTGGCGCATGCCCTCGGCCGAAACGACGGTGCAAGTGCCCAGGGGCTGGTATCGACCGCGTGGTGGGCCCTGTCCGGGCTAGGGCTGGTCCTCGCGGCCATCGTCACCTGTGCGGGGCTCGTCCTGCCGTGGCCACGGCTGCTCGGCCTGCCTGGTCTGCCCGCGGCGGACGCGGCCGCGTCCGTCGTGGTGTTCGGAATCGCGCTCGGTTTGGGCCTTCCGCTCGGTCTGGGCGACCGTGTCCTGACCGCCACCCAACGGGGTACCCAAGCCGCCGGCTGGTCGCTGCTGTCGAGCACCGTAAGCCTCGCCGCGACGGGGCTCGCCGCGCACCTGTCCGGGACGTTGCTGGCCGTCATAGCCACGGCGAGCGTGACCCCGCGGTTGTTCAGCGCCCTCCAGACCTGGGTCACGATGAACCGGGTCTGCCCCGACCTGCGCCCGCGCCGCGACCTCGTTTCAGGGCGGGCCTTCCGCCAGCTGCGGACGGCCGGAGCCCTGTTCCTCGTGCAGGGCGTGGCGATCGCCGTCGCGTTCGAAAGCGACATGCTGGTCGTGTCCGCGACCCTCGGGGCCCATGAAGCAGCGGTCTACTCGGTGAACATGCGGATCATCACCCTGGTCGGCTCGTTGGCGGTGGTGACCCTCGGCCAGGTCTTCCCAGCCTTCGGGGAGGCGCTCGCCGGCGGCGACATGCCCTGGGTGACGCGCACCTTCCGCCGTCTCACGCTCGCTCTGGCCGGCTACTCCGCCGTGGCGTCGCTGACGCTGCTGGTGGTCACACCGGCGTTCGTCGGCTGGTGGGTCGGTAGCGACTTGGTGCCGCCCACCTCTTTGCTGGTCGGCCTCGTGGTCTGGACGGCGTACACCACGCTGCTCATCCCGGCGAACATGCTCATGAACGCAGCCCTGGTGATCCGCATCCAGATCGTGCTGTCTCTCGCGATGGCCGCGCTGAACCTGCCGCTGTCGATCGTGCTGGCCCATCACATCGGCGTCGCCGGGCCGGTGTGGGGCAGCGTGATCGCGCACGTCCTGGTGAGCCTGGTGCCGACCATCGTGATCACCCGACGGGTGCTCAGCGGCAGGCACGCGGTGCCGGTGGCGACCTGAGCGGTCAAGCCTGCGCGAGACGGGTGCGGTACCACCCATAGGTCGCCCGGATTCCATCGTTGAGGCTGATCTCGGGCTTCCAGCCGAGGGCCTGCAGGCGGGTGACGTCGAGGAGCTTGCGGGGGGTGCCGTCGGGCTTGCCGGTGTCCCACTCGATGCGGCCGGCGAAGCCGGTGATCTCGGCGATCGACTCGGCGAGCTCGCGGACGGTCAGGTCGGTGCCGACGCCGACGTTGAGGGGGGCCGGGTCGTCGTAGCGCTCCAGCAGGTGCAGGCAGGCGCGGGCCAGGTCGTCGACGTGCAGGAACTCCCGGCGGGGCGTGCCGCTACCCCACAGCGTCACCGCGGGGGCGCCGGCGGCGGTGGCCTCGTGGAAGCGGCGGATCAGCGCCGGCAGCACGTGCGAGGTCTGCAGGTCGAAGTTGTCCCCCGGCCCGTACAGGTTGGTCGGCATCGCCGAGATGAACGAAACACCGTGCTGCCGACGCAGCGCCTGCACCTGCAGCACGCCGGCGATCTTGGCGATGGCGTAGGCCTCGTTGGTCGGCTCGAGCGGGCCGGTGAGCAGGGAGTCCTCGCGGATCGGCTGCGGGGCGTGCTTGGGGTAGATGCAGCTGGAGCCGAGGAACAGCAGCCGGGTCACGCCGTGCTCGAGGGCGGCGTCCAGGACGTTGACCTGGATCCGCAGGTTGTCGGACAAGAAGTCGTTCGGGTAGGTCGCGTTGGCCAGGATGCCGCCGACCTTCGCCGCCGCCAGCACGACGTGCTGCGGCCGCTCGGCCGCGAAGAACGCGAAGGTGGCGTCCCGGTCGCGCAGGTCCAGCTCGGCCGACGTCCGCCCGACCAGGTCGGTGAAGCCCTCGGCCTGCAGGTGCCGCCACACCGCCGAACCCACCAGGCCGCGGTGCCCGGCGACGTACACGCGGGCGTCGCGGGGCAGGGGTCCGAGCTCGCTGGCCATGCCGGCCAGGGTACGGGGCGCGGCCGCGCGTTCACCCGAACGGCTCAAGCGGGCGGTCCCACATTCCGAGGACCAGAGCGTGACCACAAAGGCGCTGATCTCCGGGATCACCGGACAAGACGGCTCGTACCTCGCCGAGCTGCTGCTGGCCAAGGGTTACGAGGTGCACGGGCTGATCCGACGCTCGTCGTCGTTCAACACCGAGCGGATCGACCACATCTACCAGGACCCGCACGAGGCGGACCGCCGGCTGCACCTGCACTACGGGGATCTGCACGACGGGGCGGGGATGGTGTCGCTGCTGTCGCGGATCGTCCCGGACGAGGTCTACCACCTAGGTGCGCAGTCGCACGTGCGGGTGTCCTTCGACATGCCGGTGTACACCGGGGACGTGACCGGGCTGGCCACCACCCAGCTGCTCGAGGCGATCCGCTGCCTCGGCCTGCAGACCCGCTTCTACCAGGCGTCCAGCTCGGAGATGTTCGGAGCGACCTCCCCGCCGCAGAACGAGGACGCGCCGTTCCATCCGCGTTCCCCGTACGGGGTGGCGAAGGTCTACGGGTACTGGATCACCCGCAACTACCGCGAGGCGTACGGCATGTACGCGGTCAACGGGATCCTGTTCAACCACGAGTCACCGCGCCGCGGCGAGACCTTCGTCTCCCGCAAGATCACCCGGGCGGTCGCCCGGATCGCCGCCGGCCTGCAGGAGCACCTGTACCTGGGCAACCTGGACGCGGTGCGCGACTGGGGCTACGCCCCGGAGTACGTCGAGGCGATGTGGCGGATGCTGCAGGTCGACGAGCCCACCGACTACGTGGTCGCGACCGGCACCGCCTACACGGTGCGCGACTTCGTCACCCTCGCGTTCGAGCGGGCCGGGCTGGACTGGCAGCGGCACGTGCGCTTCGACGAGCGCTACCTGCGCCCGTCGGAGGTTGACTCGCTCATCGGGGACGCCGCCAAGGCCAAGAAGGTCCTGGACTGGGAGCCGCAGACCCTCACCCCTGACCTGGTGCGGATCATGGTCGATGCGGACAGGGCGCAGCTCGAGGCAGAACTCAGCGGCGACCACACCCGCCGAGCTGCTCGAGTGAGCCCGTAGGCGTACGGGTCGGAGCGGACGGGTGAGCGTTCGAGTCTCCTACGACGCGCAGATCTTCCGCCGTGAGCGTCGCGGGGGCATCTCCAGGTACTTCACCGAGTTGGTTGGCACCTACCACCGCGAGCCGAGCCTTGGAGTGATCCCGTCCCTCCCCGCTCGCTTGGTCGCCTCCAAGCACCTGGCCGAGGCCGGATTGGGGCCTCGCGTGGTCGTGCCACGCGCACTCGGCCGGGCCTCGCAGCTGCTCCCGGTCAGCCAGAGTCCAGGCCGGGGAGCCGACCTGGTTCACCACACCTACTACTCGCCGTTCGTGCTTCGGGGGGACCGGCGGCTTCCCCGAGTCAGCACCATCCACGACATGATCCCTGAGCTCATGCCCGAGTACTTTCCCCGGGGCAACCCGCATTGGGCGAAGCGTCAGCACGTCGAGCAGAGCAGCGGGCTGGTCTTCGTCTCTGAGGCGAGCCGTCGCGACCTGTTGCGACTGTACGGCCCCCAGGACGTCCCGATGGTTGTTGCTCCCCTTGCCCCCGGGAGCACGTTCCACCCGCGATCGCTCGCCGGCACGCCAGCGCCGCCGTTCGTGGTGTTCGTGGGCGCACGCAAGGGCTACAAGGACTTCGACACGCTGCTCTTGGCTCTGGCCCGACTGCGAGCACCCGGGCTGTCCGTGGTGGCCGTCGGCGGTGGGAGCCTCAGCCGAGCCGAGCGCGCCCGGGTCGAGGAGCTCGGACTGGCCGGTCGGGTCCGACAGGTCTGCGTGTCCGACGAGGGGCTGGCCCACCTCTACGCCTCGGCCATCGCCCTCGTCGTGCCGTCCCGGTACGAGGGCTTCGGCCTCCCGGTGGTCGAGGCCATGGCTACCGGATGCCCGGTCGTGGCCAGCGACATCGAGGTGTTCCGGGAGATCGCGGACCAAGCCGCGGAGTACTTCGCCGTCGGTGACGCAGACGCACTGGTGGTCACCCTCGAACGGGTCCTTGGCGACGACGCGCTCAGGCGGTCGCTTCGCGAGGCGGGGCTGCTGCGTGTTCGGGACTTCACCTGGTCGCGCACCGCTCGGATCACCGCGGAGCTCTACCGGGAAGTCCTGCTCGGTAGCCGCAGCTGGTGCTGACCCTCGACCAGGCTTCGGCCCGCCCACGTTCACCCGTTCGGCTCAAGGGCGGGTGCTGGGTGGTCGATCACCTAGCCGTGATCTTCCGTCTGCTCCGCACCGATGGGTCGGGCCCCGCATGCACGGTGTCCCCGTGACGACGCTGTGGGTGCTCGGCGAGTCTGGCCTGGCCCGCGAGATGAGTCGGCTGGCTCGGTTGCTTGACCCGCTCGCCCTGCGCTGGGACGCGATCCGGCAAGCCGGTGCGGCCCTGGAGGACCAGCTCTTCGAACTCGGTGGCGAGGCGGTCATGGGGATGGGCACACCGAGGATCCGGGGTCGGGTGGCAGAGCGCCTCGCCGCGCTCGACGATGACCGCTGGCCGATGCTGATCCACCCCCGCGCCGACGTCGACCCCGCAACAACGCTCGGTTGCGGCACCGTGGTGGCTTCCGGCGCGGTCGTCAGCACCGACGCTGTCCTGCAGGCGCACACTCTGATCAACTACAACGCCACCGTGGGCCACGACGTGTACGTGGGTTCCTGCTGCGTGGTGAACCCGGGTGCCGCTCTGTCCGGCGGGGTTGTCCTGGAGGCGGAGGTCCTGGTCGGCGCTCGGGCCGTGGTCCTCGAGGGCCGACGCGTGGGGGCGGGGGCAAGAGTCGGCGCCGGGGCGGTCGTGGTCGACGACGTCGAGCCAGGAACCACCGTCGTGGGCATCCCGGCGAGGCCGCTCGTCCGTCAGGAGTTCGCCTCATGACCGACCGCCTGCCGGTGGCAGCTCCTAACCTCGGCGGCAACGAGGAGAAGTACGTGCTCGATGCCGTCCGCTCGTCGTGGGTCTCCTCGACCGGCCCGTACCTGGCCCGGTTCGAGGAGGAGTTCGCCGACCTGTGCGGCACCCGCCACGCCATCGCGGTCAGCAACGGCACGGTCGCGCTGCACCTGGCGCTGCTCGGTCTCGGCGTCGGAGCGGGTGACGAGGTCGTCGTCCCCTCCCTGACGTACATCGCCTCGGTCAACGCCATCCACTACGTGGGTGCGACGCCGGTCTTCGCCGATGTCGACCCCAACACGTGGTGCCTCGACGTCGGGGCAGTCGAACGTGCCATCACGTCTCGCACCCGCGCGGTGGTCGCCGTCCATCTGTACGGCCAGCCGGCGAACATGGACGCACTGCGCGCCGTGTGCGAACCCCGCGCCATCCACATGGTGGAGGATGCGGCCGAGGCCCCGCTGGCCACCTACCAGGGTCGGGCCACCGGCGGACTCGGCGACGTCGGCACGTTCTCCTTCTATGGCAACAAGCTGTTCACCAGCGGAGAAGGCGGTGCGGTCACCGTCGACGACGACGACCTGGCCGCGCGGATCCGGCTGCTGCGAGGGCAGGGGATGGACCCGGCCCGGCGCTACTACTTCCCGATCGTCGGCTACAACTACCGCCTCACCAACGTGGCCGCGGCACTGCTGTGCGCACAGCTCGAACGACGCGAGGAGTTCCTCCAAGCCCGCCGACAGATCTTCGCGGCCTACGAGGCTCGACTGTCCGGACTGACGGGGCTCACCCTGCAGCCGAACGTGCCGGGTACCGAGCGGAGCCCCTGGCTGTTCTGTGCCCTGGTCGACGAACCCGATTTCGGCGCCGACCGGGACACCCTGATGGGACACCTGGAGGCGGCCGGGATCGAGACCCGCCCGTTCTTCCCGCCGATCCACCGGCTGCCGCCCTACGAGGACCTGGCCCGCGCTCAGAACGCCGTCCTAGCCGTCACCGACCGGTTGGCCGCTCAAGGCCTCAACCTGCCGACGTTCGTCGGGATGACCGAGGACGACGTCGATCGCGTCTGCGAGGCCATCCGGGCCTGTTCGAGGCTCCGGCGGTGAAGCCGCTGCGGGTGGCGGTCGACGCCCGCCTGCGGCCCGGTACCGCGGGCGGCATCGAGAATGTGGTCATCGGGCTGGCACAGGGTCTGAGTCGGGCTGCCGCGGCCGACGTGGAAGTGACCTTCGTGGGGCGCGCGGGGGAGATGGGCTGGCTGTCGCCACACCTCGGTGCGGCGATCCGCGTGCATGAGGTCAGCCGGGCCAGTCGGTTGGTGCCGGCCTTGAACAGGAAGCTTCGCTCCGCAACGGGCCGATCACAGCCACTGTCGGTCGACACGGTGATGCAGGCCCTGCGTTTCGATGTGGTGCACTTCCCGTTCCAGGCGGCCGGACTGGTTTCTGCCCCATTCATCTACCACCCGCACGACCTGCAGCACCGGCATCTCCCGGAACTCTTCACCGCCGCCCAGCTCGCGGACCGAGAGGCCCGCTACCCAGCGCTGTGCGGCGCAGCGGCGGCGGTCGCTGTCGGCAGCAGCTGGACCAAGGCCGACGTCGTCGAGCAGCTCGCTCTGCCGGCCGAGAAGGTGTACGTCGTCCCGCTTGCGCCGGTCACGGCGGCTCCGGCGGGCCCGGTGGACATCTCTGACTTGCAGCTGCCCGACGCCTACACGGTGTATCCGGCCGCCTCGTGGGCGCACAAGAACCACCCCCGCCT
>DATCDE010000356.1 GCA_036510875.1 Actinomycetes bacterium | reverse complement strand
CGGCGGGGTCGCGCACCGCCCGTCCCGTTTCGGGGAAGTCCCGGTCGATGATGCGCTCGAGGTACCCGTCGAGCATGGCCCGCTGCGCCCGGCCGGTCGATGCGCGCATCCCGGGGAAGCCACCGGAGAGGATCCCGCCCGTGTAGTCCTCCAGGGTCACGTCCGTCGAGCCGGCGACAGCTGGCTTCCCCCCTCTCAGGAGCGCGCCGAGACTCACCGTCGGAGACTGCAGGCCCCGCTCGGCGAGCGTGAGCGTGAGCGGGCGCATTCGAACGCTCACGATTCGCCCCGCTGTCGAGTGGGGCGTTAGCCGGAGCCACCGGAGGAGCCTGCTCGAGCGCACGTCGCAGATCGGCTAGCAGGCCGGCGAGTTGGTCGCCGTCGCGCGCGCACGTCTCCCACAACACGTCTGGTGACAGCGCACCCACCGATTGGTATGCAAGCTTGTCCCGCATCCGTTTGGGGCCGGCGAAGGGCTTGCTTCCACTCGGGACCTCGCGCAGGCGGCTGAACTGCTTGAGAGCGCTGCCGACCGAAACCCGGCAGAAGGCGAGGGCGAGACGCCGGTCCTCCGAAGCATCGAAGGCAGCCCGCCCCTCCGAAGTGAGTCTTCTGATGATCTCGAGCGCTTCGAGCGCTTCGAGCGCGGCGTCGAGCTCCGCGACCCCCGCAGGGGCGTCACTCATGCCGCGGTCGATGCCCGAAGTGGCCGTCCGGCAACGTCACGTCCGTGCGGCGAGCCGGAGGGGATGACGGACAGCGCCGCGCCCAGCACCGACTCCGCCTCGAGCTCGAAGTCGGCGAGATCGAGATAGGTGCGGCCTGGGGCGACATCGGCGACGACGGCCCCATGTCCCGCCTGACGGAGGTTAGACAGACCATGGCGGTCAGCCAGATCGGTGAGCACGGCCGCGAAGCGGTCGAGCAGTTCCTCCGTCGCAAGGTCCATGTGCTCAACGATAGAGGTCGGACGACTGGCTGGCACGTACTCCGGGAGGACGAACGGGCCTGCAATTCGCAGGTCGCTGTCACGAAGTTACGAACCGTCGCAGCTCTGCCTTCGGGGAGCAGCTCCGCCTCCGCTCGTGCAGGGTGGACTCAGAACTCACCTCGCAGCAGCGTGCGCAGGTGCCGCGGTGGCGGGGAGCCGTGCGCCAGCAGCGTGTCGTGCCGCTCCCGGACGCTCCACCCCGGGCGGGCGTGAGCCAGGAGGGCCGCCAGCTCGCTGACCGCCGCGTACCCCACGTGGTACGTCGGCAGCTGGGTACTCGTGAGCAGCACCCGACGCCACTTGCCCGCCGCCTCCCCCTCCTCCTGATGCCCCCGGACCGTCATCAGCGCCATCGCCTCGGCCTCAGACATCCCCCGCGTGTGCACCCGCACGTCGAGGATCGCGTTGATCGCCGTCCGCAGCTGCATCTTCAGCTGCTGCGCCCGCACCGCCGTCCCGCCGAACCCCGCCCGGGCCATCACCTCCTCGGCGTACACCGCCCAGCCCTCCACGAACGGACCGCTCCCGAACGCCGCCCGCACCGGCGTCGACCCCCGGTAGAGCCGTGCGTGCGCCAGCTGCAGCACATGCCCGGGCATCGCCTCGTGCACCGTCAGGTTGCGCAGCTGGTGGCCGTTGTACTCCCGGTAGAACGAGCGCACCCGCTCGGCCGGCCAGCCGGCCGGGGTCGGCGCCACCGCGAACAGTGTCGGCAGTTCGCAGGACTCCAGCGGCCCGGGCGAGTCGCAGTAGGCGACGGCGACACCACGGTGGATCTCCGGCATCTGGATGATCCGGACGGCGTCGTCGGGCACGCTCACCAGCTGCTCGGACCGGACGAAGGCGGTGGCCTCGGCCAGCGCCTGCCCGCACAGCGGCAGCACGGTGGTGTCTTCCACGGGCGCCTCGTCGGCGAGCCGGTCGAGCAGCGCGCGGACGTGTTCGGTGCCGCCGGCCAGCTCAGCGAGCTCCTCCTCGACCCGCATCAGGTCGGACTCGGCTCGGATGAGGACGGCGTCCGGCGTGCTCTCGTCGTCCAGGGTGTGCCACAGCTTGGCCGCGTACAGCTGCTCGCCGAGGCGGGGGTCTCCGTGGGCGTCGGGGAGGGACGCCTGCAGCCACCCGACGTGCTCGGCGAGCGCCTCGGCGGCGTTGGCGCGGGCGGGCTCGACCTGGCTGCGCAGGGCGGGCTCGGCCTCGAGCGCGCGCTCGACCTCGGTGGCGAGCAGGTGGAGTGTGCCCTGGAACTGGGTGATCGCGGTCTCGACGTGGACTGCGGGCATGGTCGTGAGCGAGGCCCGCGCGGTGGCCAGGGCCTCCGGGACCGCGGCCAGCCGACCGGCCAGGCTGGTCAGTCGCTCGGGCAGCAGGGCGAAGTCGCGGGCCAGCAGCAGATAGAGGGCGGTGCCCGGGTTGGCGACGAGCGGGTTCCAGGTGTGCTCGCGCAGCTCGTCGACGGCGAACAGCCGCTTGGCCAGCTGGGCCCGCAGGATCTCCAGGTCGACCTGCTCCGCGACGTCGAGGCTGACATCGTCGACGCCGTCCAGCAGGCCGAGGTGCCCGGTGAGGATCCGTCGGTGATCGGCCAGCCCGGCCTCCGACAGGTCGGGCAGCCGGTCGTCGCGCGCGTGCTCGCCCAGCCCGGTCGCCTCGACCGGGTCGATGGCAAGCAGGTCGTCGATCGCGGCCGTGGCAACCCCCCGCCACCCCTCCTGCATGAAGGTGCCCTTCTGTGCGCAATATTGCAATAGTCCACCCTTCATACACCGGAGGCGTTGCGACACCCGTACCCCCGCCCAGCTGAGCGCCGACGCCCTCACCGACCTCGCCCGCCTGGCCGCCGACGCCGACGCGACGCCCGGCAGCAGCCGCAGCGGCTCCCACCTATTGTCCACGTCCCAGTGGCCACCCTGCTCGGCGTTGACGGCGCCCCACCCGCCGAGCTGGCCCACAGCGGCGGCGCCCTGTCCGCCACCGCCACCGACGCACTTGCCTGCGACGCGCTGATCACCCGGCTGCTCACCGACCCCCAGGGCCTGCCGCTCGCCGTCGGACGCACCAGCCGCACCGTGCCCACCCGGATCCGGCTCGCGGTCGTCGCCCGCGACCGCAGATGCACCTACCCCGGCTGCGCCCGCCCACCCAACTGGTGCGACGCCCACCACATCATCCGCTGGGCCGACGGCGGGCCGACCGACCTCGACAATCTGGCGCTGCTGTGCCGGTACCACCACACATAAGTCCACCAGCGCGGGTTGAAGATCACCCCCGACCCCCACCGGCCGGGTTGGCTGTTCACCCTCCCCGACGGAACCCCGGCCGGCAGCACCGCCCGCGGACTCCGCATCGCCCTGCCACCCCCGACCGGCGACGTCAACCGGCCTACACATGAACGGCCCCAGGACACCAGACGGTGACTGTGCGGGACCCTGTGCAACTCTCGGACGATTCGGAAGGATCAACCCGTAGTTTTCCGAAACTAGCGAGATTGCGGAAGGATGCTGCTGTGGGTGGTCACGAGGTTCCGATCACCTGGCGCGGACGGCGGACCACGGCCTGGGTCCCTGACCCGCTGGATGCGGACGCTCTGTCCTTGACCGAGCGGACGGTTCGGCTGACCGAGCAGGCCGCGTCCGCCGCCCGTCGTGGCAGCGACGCGCTCCCCGTGCGATGGGAAGCACTGGCCCGGCTGCTCCTGAGGGCCGAGGGAGTCGCCTCGTCGTTCCTCGAGGGTCTGACGTCGCCGCTCGCAGATGTCGTCGCCGCCGAGCTGGACCCGACCGTCGGGGAGACCGCACGCTGGGTCGCCGACAACCTGGCCGCGGTCAGCAGCGCCATCGACGAGGCGCACGACCGACCCCTCACAGTGGAGGCGCTGCACCGCTGGCACCGGGTGCTGATGGGCGGGGCTCGGCACCTTCCCGGTCACCTGGTGGGCTCCTGGCGGGACGCACAGGGTTGGATCGGTGGCACCAGCCCGCTCGACGCCGCCCTCGTACCGTCCCCGCCGGAACACATCTCAGGACTGATGGCGGACCTCGTCCGCTTCGCCAACAGAGAAGACGTCGACCCAGTGACGCAGGCGGCCCTGGCCCATGCGCAGTTCGAGGTGATCCACCCGTACGGAGACGGCAACGGGCGGATCGGGCGCATCCTCATCGCCTGGCTGCTCACCCGGCGGCTGAACCTGGTCAGCCCACCGCCAGTGAGTGTCCGCATCGCTGCCGACCGGGGCGGCTACCTGGCCGGCCTGACCATGTTCCGGCTCGGCGACGTCGACCCCTGGGTGGCCTGGTTCGCCACGACGGTGAGCGACTCCGGCACGGCCACCGTGAACCTGGTGCGAACCGCCGCGCAGCTGCAGTCCGACTGGCAGCGCCGCCTGTCCGAGGTGCGGATGGATGCCGCGGCCCACCGGCTGCTCGCCGTCCTTCCGGAGCATCCAGTCCTCTCGGCCGGCGTGGTGGCGGCCGCCCTCGGTGTCAGCGAACGCACCGGCCGGGAGGCACTCACGATGCTCTCAGGACGAGGCATCGTCGAACGGTTCGAGGCTGGCAACCGCGGCGTGGGGCGGCCAGCACAGCTCTGGGTGGCCCGAGAGCTCATCGACCTGGTCACCACCTGGTCCCGCCCCGCTCCCTCCCCCTGACGGAGGTCAGCGACCGCCGTCGTCACCACACGCCGCCGTCCAAGATCACCGTTTGCGGGAGGAAAGCGCCCTCCGAAGGCGTGATCCTCCCGCTATCAGTGATCAAGGAGAGGCGCCCTCGGCCGCCCGGACCCGGCCCGCGTAGCCTCGGGCGGCCTCGCGCAGTGCTGCCTCCGGGTCGACTCCCGCGGCCCGGGCCAGTGCCACCACGTCCAGCAGCAGCTCACCGATCGCCTCGGGGGACGCCGACGAGGCCAACGGCACCGCCGGCATCGGCACCGACACCGCCACCCCGGCCTTCTCCGCGCGGGACATCAGCTTCGCGGCCAGCGCCAGCGCGGGCTGGGCCAGCGGCACGCCGTCCATGGCCGACGAGCGCCCCTTCTCGACCCGTTTGAGCTCCTCCCAGTTCGCCTCGACCTGCTCGGCCGTGGTCGCGTCGACCGAGCCGAACACGTGCGGATGCCGCGCCACCAGCTTCGAGACGATCCCGTCGGCCACCTCGTCGATCCCCCACGGCGCCGACGGGTCTTCCCACGCCACCCGCGCGTGAAAGACCACCTGCAGCAGCAGGTCGCCGAGCTCCTCCCGCAGGTGCTCGCGGTCCCCGCCCTCGATCGCCTCGACCGTCTCGTAGGTCTCCTCGAGCAGGTACGGCAGCAGCGAGTGGTGGCTTTGCGCGGCATCCCACGGGCACCCGCCGGGCGAGCGGAGCCGGTCCATCACCGCGACCAGGTCGACCAGCCGGGCCCCGGGCAGGTCCAATGAGCCGACCACCACCGTGTGCGGCCCGACCTCCGCCAGGGCGCCGGCCGCCGCCTCCCCGCCGTCGTCCAGCAGGACGACGGACCGCCCCGCGGCGCGCTCCGCCAGCTCGGCCGCGGGCCGGTCGCCCCACGAGGACAAGGCGACCCCACCGAAGGCCAGCGCGGAGACCCACGACGGATCCGTCCGCAGCGCCCACACCTCGTCGGCCGAGCGCAGCGCCGACCAGGCCGGCCAGGTCAGCTGGCCCGCGGCCACCCGCGGCGAGACCCGCAGGACGACTAGCAAGGGTCAGCTGCCGGACGGTGAGGCCGACGCCGACGCGGCTGGCGACGACAGGTCGTTGACCGGGGCCACGACCGACGCCTTGGCGGCGTCCCAGCTGCCGTAGCGCGGGCTCACGCTGACGCCGACCTGCTTGGACAGGTCCGCGAGGTACTTCTGCAGCGCGGCGGCCTGCTCGGTGGTCGACTTCCCCGGGGCCAGCTTTTCGACCAGCCCCTGCTGGATCAGGAACACTCGCGCGGCGTCGTCGACGCCGGACGCCGGCACCCACTGCTGGTCGGCCGTCGCGAAGCTCTTCTCGACGTTGGCGCGCCCGCCGGCCTGGGTGATCAGCGCCTCGACCTGCCCCTGGGTGACGGTGATGCCCTCACGCACGGCGGCCGCGTTGTACAGCCGGATGTCGACCTGCCGCTGCACCAGCTCGCGCAGCAGCAGGTCGGTCGACGGTGCGATGGCGTTCTGCGCCTGGATCTGGGCGAGGACCTCCTTGGCGTCCTGCATGATCACCGTCTCGGTGACCCGGTTCGGGCCGACGACGGCGGCGGACCCGGCCTCGGCCGGGTTGCATGCGGACAGCCCCACGACCGCGGCCACGAGCACGGCCCCCGTGATCAGCTTGCGGATCGGTCGACGAACGATCACTGGGATCCTTTCCCGGTCGGGCGGTCGAGGAGGACGGAGTCCACCACACCCCGGCACCAGTCGAGCAGCTCGACGTCGCGCACCGGCTGCCCGCCGACCCGCGCCGTCATGGGCCTAGGCACCAGAATCGTACGGACGGCGGGCTTGACCAGTGACTTCGGGTACAGCCGCTGCAGCCGCAGCACCCCGGACTCGGGCAGCTCCACCGGGCCGAACCGCACCAGCGAGCCCTGCACGGCGACCTCCGCCAGCCCCGCCGTCCGGGCGTGCGCGCGGAACCGGGCCACGTGCAGCAGGTTCTCCACCGGGGTGGGCAGCGGGCCGTAACGGTCCTCCAGCTCCTCCCGCACGGCCTCGACCGCCGCGTCGGTCGCGGCCCCGGCGATGCGCCGGTAGGCCTCCAGCCGCAGCCGTTCGCCGGGGATGTAGGAGTGCGGCAGGTGCGCGTCGACCGGCAGCTCGACCCGGACCTCAGCGGTCTCCTCGGCCGGCCCGCCGTGCTTGAACTCCTCGACCGCCTCGCCGACCAGCCGGACGTACAGGTCGAAGCCGACGCTGGCGATGTGCCCGGACTGCTCACCGCCGAGCAGGTTGCCAGCGCCGCGGATCTCCAGGTCCTTCAGCGCCACCTGCATGCCCGCGCCCAGGTCGGTGTTGCTGGCGATGGTGGCCAGCCGGTCGTGGGCGGTGTCGGTCATCGGCCGCTCCGGCGGGTAGAGGAAGTAGGCGTAGGCCCGCTCCCGGCCCCGGCCGACCCGGCCGCGCAGCTGGTGCAGCTGGGACAGCCCGAGCAGGTCGGCCCGCTCGACGATCAGCGTGTTGGCGTTGGCGATGTCCAGCCCGGACTCGACGATCGTCGTGGTCACGAGGACGTCGAAGGCCTTCTCCCAGAAGTCGACGATCACCTGCTCGAGGGTGTGCTCGTTCATCTGGCCGTGCGCGCTGGCGATGCGCGCCTCGGGCACCAGCTCGCGCAGCCGGGCGGCCACCCGGTCGATCGACTCGACCCGGTTGTGCACGTAGAAGATCTGGCCCTCACGCAGCAGCTCGCGGCGGATCGCTGCGCCGATCTGCTTCTCGTCGTACGCGCCGACGAAGGTCAGCACCGGGTGCCGCTCCTCGGGCGGGGTCTGGATCACGGACATTTCGCGAATCCCGGTGACCGCCATCTCTAGGGTCCGCGGGATCGGCGTGGCCGACATGGCCAGCACGTCCACCGCGGTACGGACCTGCTTGAGCTGCTCCTTGTGCTCGACGCCGAACCGCTGCTCCTCGTCGACGATCACCAGGCCGAGGTCCTTGAACCGGATGCTCGGGGTGAGCAGCCGATGGGTGCCGATGACGACGTCCACCGTGCCGGCCGCCATGCCCTCGATGACCTCGGCGGCCTCCTTGTCGGTCTGGAACCGTGACAGCCCCTTGACCACGACCGGGAAGTTCGCGAACCGCTCGGCGAACGTCGACAGGTGCTGCTGCACCAGCAACGTGGTCGGCACGAGCACGGCGACCTGCTTGCCGTCCTGCACGGCCTTGAACGCGGCCCGGACGGCGATCTCGGTCTTTCCGTAGCCGACGTCCCCGCAGATCAGCCGGTCCATGGGCACCGGCAGCTGCATGTCCGCCTTGACCTCGTCGATGGCGGACTGCTGGTCGGGCGTCTCGACGTAGGGGAACGCGTCCTCCAGCTCGCGCTGCCAGGGGGTGTCCGAGCCGAACGCGTGCCCGGGCGACGCCGTGCGCGCGCTGTACAGCCGGATCAGCTCGGCCGCGATCTCGCGGACCGCCTTGCGGGCCCGGCCCTTCGTCTTGGCCCAGTCCGAGCCGCCCAGCCGGTTGAGGGTCGGCGACTCACCGCCCACGTAGCGGGTCACCTGGTCGAGCTGGTCGGTGGGCACGTACAGCCGGTCGCCCGGCTGGCCACGTTTGGATGCCGCGTACTCGACAACCAGGTACTCCCGGGTGGCCCCGGCCACCGTGCGCTGGGCCATCTCGACGTAGCGGCCCACGCCGTGCTGCTCGTGGACGACGTAGTCGCCGGGCTTGAGCTGCAGCGGGTCGACCTGGTGCCGCCGACGGCTGGGCAGCCTGCGCATGCCCTTGGTGGACGACCGCTGGCCGACCAGGTCGGTCTCGGTGAGCAGCGCCAGCTGGACGTCGTCCAGGGTGAAGCCGTGCTCGAGCGAGCCGCAGGCGACCTGCACGACGTCCGGGCCGGGCTCGGTCGCCAGGTCAGGCTCCACCCGGCTCGGGATGCCGGCGTCGCGCAGCCGCTCGTGCAGCCGCTCGGCCGGGCCGTGCCCCTCGGTGACCAGGACCACCCGCCAGCCGCCGTCCAGCCAGCCACGGACGTCGGCCAGCGCGGCGTCGGTGTCGCCGCGGTAGGCCTCGGCGGCCTTCGCGTGGATGACGACGACCTCGTCGTCGGGGACCTGCAGCTCCTCGTCGGGGGCGAACGGCGTCAGGCTCCACCAGGCCAGGTCGATCTCGCGGGAGTGCCCACGGACCTCGGCCAGCGAGCGGTAGGCGGCCGCGCCAAGGTCGAGCGGGGTGGCTCCCCCGGCCGCGGCCGCGGCCCAGGAAGCAGCCAGGAACTCCTCGCTGGTGGCGACCAGGTCGTGCGCACGGGTGCGGATCCGCTCGGGGTCGCACAGCAGGATGTGCGCGTCGGCGGGCAGCAGGTCGGGCAGCAGCTCGAGGTGGTCGGTCAGCACCGGCGCGAGGCTCTCCATGCCCTCGACCGCGATGCCCTCGGCGAGCTGGCCGAACACGTCGGCGAGGCCCGGGAAGTCGACGGCCAGCTTCTCGGCCCGGGCCCGCACTTCGTCGGTGAGGAGCAGCTCGCGGCACGGCGGGGCCCACAGCCCGTCGTCGGCGACCTCGAGGCTGCGCTGGTCGGCGACCTTGAACCAGCGCACCTCCTCAACGGTGTCGCCCCAGTACTCCACCCGCAGCGGGTGCTCCTCGGTGGGCGGGAAGACGTCGAGGATCCCGCCGCGGACGGCGAGCTCCCCGCGCTTCTCGACCAGGTCGACCCGGGTGTACGCGGCGGCGACCAGCCGCTCGACGGCGTCGTCCAGGGGGATCTCGTCACCCGCGCGCAGAGCGACCGGCACGAGCTCGCCCAGGCCGGCGACCAGCGGCTGCAGCAGGCTGCGGACCGGGGCGACGACGACCCGCAGCGGCCCGTGCGCGTCGGCGTCCTCGGGGTGGCTGAGCCGGCGCAGCACGGCGAGCCGGCGGCCGACCGTGTCCGAGCGGGGCGACAGCCGCTCGTGCGGCAGCGTCTCCCACGCCGGGAACTCGGCGACCGCGCCCTCGGGCAGCAGTGAGCCCAGGGCCGCGGCCAGGTCCTCGGCCTCCCGGCCGGTCGCGGTGACGGCGAGCACCGGGCGGTTCGCCCCGGTGGGCGCTTGCGCGGCCAGCGCCGCGACCAGCAGCGGGCGCAGCGCGCCCGGGGCGGCGACGTCCAGCTGCGGGCGGTTACCCGACCGGGCGGCCCGCAGCACCGCGGCGAGGGCGGGGTCGGCGACGGCGGCGTCGAGCAGCCCGGCAAGGGTCATCCACGGTCCTTCCGAACAGCACGAAAGCCCCTCAATCGGGTTCCGGTGGGGGTTGACTCCAGGCTACCCCCGCGTCGGCTCGACATACTGGGTCGATGACCGGGGACCAAGGGGGAGCGTCCGCCGATGATCGACCGTTGACGGCGAGCGTCATCATCCCCGCGCACAACGAGGAGACCACGCTCGGCCGGCTGCTCTCACGGGTGGCCGGAGCGGACGACCTCGACGTGATGGTGGTCTGCAACGGCTGCTCGGACCGCAGCGCGGAGGTGGCCCGAGGCTTCGGCGTGCGGGTGCTGGAGATCGCGGAGGCCTCGAAGACTGCTGCGCTGCGAGCCGGAGCGATGGCGGCGCACTCACCTCTGCACGTGTTCGTCGACGCTGATGTCGTCATCGACGCGGCCGCGCTCCGGGCGCTCGCGTCGGCGGTCGACGTCCCGGATCCCCGGGTCGCCGGCCCGCATCGCACCATGGATGCCTCTCGCTCGTCGTGGGCGGTCCGGTCCTACCTACGGTTCTGGGAGCGGCTCCCGACCGTGCGGTCCAGCCTGGCCGGCCGGGGTGTGCTCGCGCTGTCGCCGGCGGCGGTCCAGCGACTCGGAGAGTTCCCGGACGTCGTCGCCGACGACCTGCTGGTGCACCGCTCGTTCGCCCCCTCTGAACGGGTCGAGGTCAGCTCCGTCGACGTGACGGTGGTGGCGCCGAGGCGGGTGAACGACCTCGTCCGGCGCCGGATCAGGGTGCTGCACGGCACCGAGGACGTCGCGCGTCGGTTCGGGCCGGATGACGGCAGCCGCACGTCCCGCGCCGACCTGGTCGCGACTGCGCGCGACCCGCAGGCGCTGCCCGGCCTGCCCGTGTTCGTTTGCGTCACCGCATGGGCGCGGTGGCGCGCCAGAAACAGCGCACCCACGGGGTGGCTGCGCGACGACAGCAGCCGTTAGCTACTGCGCGCGTGTCGCACCGGATCCGTGTCGCCGTCGGCCGCCGGCTGCTCCCGTGAGGACGCGACTGCGGCGCTGCCGGCGACGATCAGACCCGCACCCAGGGCCAGCGTGGCAGCCACCGGGAAGTCGGCGCCCGTCTTCGGCAGGGTGGTTCCCGCGGCCTGAACCTGCGTGCCGAGCACCGCGGTGTTCGGGGACACGGCCGGCTGGGTGGCCGGCAACACGGCTGGCTGCGCGATCGGCGCA
Organism: Actinomycetes bacterium; assembly: GCA_036510875.1. Taxonomy (NCBI): domain Bacteria; kingdom Bacillati; phylum Actinomycetota; class Actinomycetes; species Actinomycetes bacterium. The sequence goes on along the minus strand of DATCDE010000356.1, from coordinate 1,794 downwards.
CCTGCAGTCGGGGGTATCTCCGTGACCGGGCCGCCCGGCGGGACCGCAGGGTTGCCCGGGGGGCCCGCAGGGTTGCCCGGGGTCGATGGCGTTCCCGGGTTGCTGGGGGCGCTCGGCGAGTCCGCATGGGCTGCGCTCATGGACACCATCTGAACGGCTGGGATTGCCCATACCGCCCCACCAACGATCGCGCTGCGCTTCAGGAAATCGCGCCGGGTTGCCCCTGCCGCCGGGGGCGACATGTCTTCGTGCGCCATCCTGATCCTCCCCATCATCACTCTGACTGACCCCTGGGATCAGCCTCGTTGCGAAACTACACCGCCCGGCAGCCCGATCCCATGCCTTGGCGCAATTGTGTCCGTTCGGATGCTCCCCAGGGCACACCGACGGTGGATCTCGACTACGCCGTAGACTCGACCGGTGACCCAGCGTGTCTTCGAGGCCAAGGCCGGAGTCATTGCTCGGGAGTTGGACGGATCGATCTGCCTCGTGGACCCTGAGACGTGGCAGGTCGCAGTCCTTAACGAGACGGCGAGCGACCTATGGCGACTCGTCCAGGTCGGCTGCGCGCTCCCGGAGATCATCGAGTCACTGGCAGAGGCCTACCAGGCCGGTGAGAACACCGTCAGCGACGGCATCCGGGAAGCACTTGACCAACTGGTGGCTGGGGGCTTCGTCCTGAGCACCGAGTCGGCGTGAGCTTGTGACCCTCGAGCGTCGGATTCTCCACCTGAGACTGCTCGACGTGTCGGTCCTCCTCGACGTCCCCGCTTCGAAGGTTGGACTGCTCAGTCCCTACCTCCCCGCCTCGACCGGGCCTGGACCCGTCAAGCTACGCATCGCGGTGCGAAGCGCGGGGGTGGGGTGGGAGGTCGTCGGTCGATCGCGCACCGCCTGCGCCCCCTCCGAGCTGCCGAGCGCCCTCCTCTCCGAGGTGAATATCGGAGTCCTCACGCATACCGGTCATCTGGCCATCCATGCCGGGGTAGTGGGAGTCGGTAGCGCCGGCATCGCCATTCCCGGGCCATCTGGAGCCGGCAAGAGCACGCTGACTGCGGCGTGCCTCCAACACGGGTTCGACTACGGCTCGGACGAGGCTCTGTGCCTCGACACCACCACCGCGCTGGTCCAGCCCTTCACTCGACCGCTGGCCCTAAGCAACGACTCACTCCGCCTCTTGGGCTCACCCGTTGCCGTGGAGCCGGACGGCGCAGCCAACGCCGAACGCGTGGTCTGCGCAACGGAGCTGGGAGCGCAGATCCTCGATCACCCACTCGGGCTCCGGCACATCGTGCTCACCGCGCGACGACCCGGCCACGCGGACCTGACGGCGGCCCCGAGAACGGACGCCCTCGCCGTCCTGCTCCGGCACGCCTTCAACCACTACCAGATGCCGCGCGCGGCATTCGAGACCGTCCATCGCGCTGTCGCGGCGGCTCAGGTCTGGCGGCTGGGCTACTCGGACCCGCTCGAAGGAGCAGCACTGCTGCGGGCCCGGCTGGCAGAGTCGCCCTGAGCCTCCACCCGGACGGCCCGCAGAAACCGCCCACGGCCGTCTGCATCGCCGTCCTCATAGAACATGGACTCCGGGTTTCGCGCATCCCACAGCCCGCGCGAGTCGTGCTCAGCCATGGTCATGCCGTGCCGCAGCCAGCCCCCCAGACGCCGAATCGCCTCACGTTCGCTGCTCGTCGAGCCTGACCGGGTCGCCCTGGCGACCAGACGCGACACCGATCCTTCGCCACGGGCCCGGTTAACTGGGGGCAGCACGACGGACATCGAAGAGACCGCCCG
>DATCDE010000355.1 GCA_036510875.1 Actinomycetes bacterium | reverse complement strand
CAGCTCTCACCTTCGGGGCCTTGGGCGGCGGCGGACTGGCCAGCGTGGTGACTGTTGGCCGCCCGGGACGTCGTGGCCGTCGTGGCCGTCGTCGACGCGCAGCGCTACCTGCTTCCCGCCCGGCTGGTGTACCCGCTGGCGCTGCGAGCGCGGCCGACTGCCCGCAGGATGCCGCGTTCTGTTCGGCTAGCGACTGGGTCCGCCGCGGCGTGGCCCCGCCCGTGTCCAGCAGGGGCATCTCTCGCGGTCGGCGAGGATCTGCGGTGGCTACGTCGTGCCAAATCTAAACCTGTGCAAGTTTGCGCCAGGCATGCGGCACACCTATAACTAAACAGGTCAAGGAACCGGGCTTAACCTGCGGTCACGACCGATCATCGCTACTGGCCGAGTACGCAGCACTGCGGCATCGCAGCACATCCTCACCCCGACCCGAGAACCAGGTGGAACCTCATGACTGCTCTGACCTACCCGGCGCACCTGCAGCCGACCCGATCGGTCAGCCGGACCCAGGCCCTCCTGATCCGCCTGCTTGGACCGGCTGATTCCTGGGATAACCCGCTGGTCGGCACCAAGTACGACCCCCGCTTGGCCGAGCATCGGCAACGTGTGGCAGTTGCCCGCCGGCGGGCTAGGGCCTCAGCACGCGCGCTCGGGACGCAGTCGGTCGCGCGCGAGGACTACGACGCGTTCGCTCCCGCCGTCGTCAGCTGAGCGAAATCGCTCCACGTCGACAGGCACTCGCACGGCGGCTGCGGCTCACGCCGTGCCCGGCGACTGTTGCACGCTCTACCAAACATGTGCGAGTTGGTACGCTCGTGAGGTGACCGACAACGTGTATTCCGTCGGGGCAGCCGCGGGTCGGCTGGGCGTCGCACCGGAGACCCTGCGCAGCTGGGGCCATCGCTACGGTCTGGTGCCCTCGCTGCACACCGCCGGCGGGCACCGCCGCTACACCGCAACCGACCTCGGCCGCCTGATGAGCATGCAACGTCTGATCGGGCAAGGCGTCTCACCTGCCCGGGCCGCGCGCTCGGTGCTCGGGATGGACCCCCCGCAGTCCGTGGCACCCGTGCCGGAGGAGGAACCCCGTCGTCCAGGGGGTCCAGGTGGGCGGGTCCTGGCCGTGCCCGGCGGCTCGGGCGAGGCCCGTGGACTGGCGCGGGCGGCGAGCCGGCTCGACGCGCAGGCGATCAACGACATCCTCGCCGACGCCCTGGCGAGCCGCGGGGCCCTGACCGTGTGGGACGAGGTCATCCGTCCGGTGCTGGTGGCGAGCGGGGCGCGGTGGGCGCGTACCGGCGCGGGCATCGACGTCGAGCACGTGCTCAGTGAGACGACCCTCGAGGCGCTGCGCGCGCATCGGGCGTGCCAGCTGCGCCCCCACCCGGGTCGTGCGGTGCTACTCGCCTGCTCACCCGAGGACATGCACGTCCTGCCGCTGCACATCATCGCAGCAGTGCTAGCCGAGCGACGGGTACCAGTACAACTGCTGGGCGCCCGGGTGCCGCATGCCGCGCTGCTGTCCGCGCTGCGCCGGACCAACGCATCGGCCGTGTTCGTGTGGCGGCAACGCACCATTGATACCGGTGCCGTCGAGCTGCCCAGCACCCGCCCACCGGTGGCCCTAGTCGTGGGAGGTCCGGGCTGGGAGGGCGTGACGCTGCCCCCGGGCAGCCGAGTGGCGCGAAGCCTCGCCGACGCGATCGAGCTGCTCCAGGCCACGCCGCGCTGAGCCACTCCGGCCCGGCGCCCGTCACGGATCTGTTCGCCAGGGTCAGCCGCGGCTCGTCGGCCTTGTTGGCCGCTGCGCGGCGACCGCTGGCTGTGCGGCAGGGGCCGGGGCAAAGTGCGCTCACCAAGCATGAGTGCAGCAGTGCGCTGCGCGAGGGCGATGGTGCCTATGACGACATTCAGGTGCATGGCGCTGATCCGGTGCCCGATGGTGAGTGGCTGGTATTCGATGAGTACCCGCGGATTACCTGGCGGCAGGATGCGATGTGGCGGCGGCAGGCAGCGCCTGCCTACGACGATCTGGC
>DATCDE010000354.1 GCA_036510875.1 Actinomycetes bacterium | reverse complement strand
CGGCCGTCGTGCTCGAAGTCGGTCAGCTTCTCCAGGGCGCCCTCGGCGATGAGGTTGCGGGCGTCCCGCTCGTCCGGGGTCATCCGCGAGAACAGCTCCGGCACGAGCAGGGAGAAGTCGTGGTCTACCCGCACGTGCGGCCCGACGTATCCGGCTGCGGACACCCAGCCGTCGTAGCCGGTGAGCGCGTAGGACAGCACCGAGGCGTTCAGGTCGATGATGGCCGGCATGGCGTTGAAGGGGCCCTTGGTTAGCGCGCCCTCGGAGCCAGCCCCGGTCGTGGAGGGGGACTTACCTGTCATCGACGAGATGAACTCCATGAACAGCTCGGGCACCTCCATGTAATGCAGCGGGCTGTACGGGCACAGCGGCGGCACCGGCCCGTCGGGGGGGTTGTTCCGCCGCCCAGCGGCGACCACCTCCACCGGCAACAGCAGCGGCGCACCAGACGGCAGCCGGCGAACCAGGCGCGCGGACAGCTCCGCCACTGCAGTGGCCCTGGCATGGGTGCGGTCCGGTCGCTGCTGCAGGTAGCGCGGGTTCTTCGAGGGCTTGCCCTCCACCAGCCGCGGGTTGGCCGAGCTCACGAAGTACGCCGGGCCGTCACCCTCGGTCGTGTCGGCGAATCGGCTGATCATCTCCGCCATCGGCTCGCTGAAGGCGCTGAAGGCCACGGCATCGTCGCGCATCGCGATGGCATCGGCCCGGGTCAAAGGCTCGAAGTTCGACAGGAACGTCCCGGGGGCGGCGATGTCGCGCTCGGCCTGCTTATCGTACCCCCGGTGGATGGCGTCGTCGGGGCGCTGGAACAGCAGGTCCTCGCAATTCTCTACGAGCTTGTACGAACGCGCCGCATCCATTCCCAGTTGGCCGCCCGGGACGACCGTCGAGGCGGTGATGTCGTCCTGGGTCTGCACCTTCACCGCCGGTGAGAAGTCGTGGCGAAGGCTGAACAGGCGCCAGGATGCGTCGGCGTTGTAGCCGACCCGCAGCATGCTGATGGTGATCCTGTTGCCGTCCAGTCGCAGACTGTTGCCCTGGCGACCGTCGATGGCCGCAACGCTGAAGTGACTGCGCCAGTCGTTCCCCCATTCCGGGCGGTAGGAGCGCTGGACCACGTAGACCAGCTCCTTGATGTAGGGCGGGATGCGGTCCAGCCAGGCGTTGTAATCGGCGTGATACTCCGACCGAGACGGGGTGAGCAGCTTGATCACCGACCCGATCGAGCGTTCCTCGGACAGGATCGGCCGGTCGTCCTGGTCGTTCCTCGCCGGGTCGAGGAAGCGTCTGGAGAAGTCCCGGTCGAGGATCGCGGCGACCGAGTCCATGTCGGTGTCGAAGTCCGCGACGAACTCAGACCCGAAGATGAACGCATCGGTGATGGCCTTGGAGATCTCCGACTTGCCGCCACCGGAGACCGTCGCCGGCTTGTGGCACGACGTGGCGTTGGGCACGGTGCCGATCAGGCTCCACGCCGTCCGGTCGTAGGGCTGCTGGGCGATCCCGACGCGGTAACCGTTCGGGCTCAGGTAGACCTGGTCGGCGCGCAGGGGGATCGATTGACGCTGGCCGTCGGCGCCAGACCAGGAGACGGTCATGGCGCGCAGCGAGTAGTGCGGGCAGGCCGGCACCAGCACGATGTGCGGCTGCTGCAGGTCGAGGGCATGTCCCTGCGGCTGGGACACGAACCGCCCCGGATCGCGTTCGAGGACCTCAGCCAGGTTATAGGAGTCACCGGAGGAGGTCTCCGTGTACTCCTGGCCCAGGTTGTAGCTGGCGAAGACCAGTGCGCCACCGGCGTGCTCCTCCTCGGCGTTGCCGAACAGGTTCGCCGAGTAGGAGATCTGGGTCTTGACCTCCTTCTTGCAGTAGCCGAAGTAGGTGTCGGCGATCACCGTCACGATCACGCCACGAGTGTCCCGGGCACAGATCTTGAAGGCGCGCCCGCCGTTGTACAGCTCGTCCTCCTGCTCCCAGCACACCCCGTCGTGCTTCTGCCGGTCGGTCGCCTGGCTCACGTGGGGCAGCCCGAGCTCCTTCTTCGTCAGCCGGGTCAGGTGCGGGGCGAGGATGACGCAGCCGGTGTGGCCGGTCCAGGTCTCCGGGGCCAGGGACGCGTCGTTCTCGGGCAGGTAGGGGTCGCCCCCATTGCCGAAGATGCCCTCCACGAAGTCGAGGTTGGCGACCATGCCACCGGGCACGATGAAGCGGGTCTCCATCCGCTTCTCGCGCACCGAGCCGGGTGCCTCTGGGGACACCAGCGGGCGAAGGTGCAACGAGACGAAGCAGGCCGCCGGCTGCAGCTGGTTGGCCGTGTAGGGCAAGACCTTGTCGATCTCCGGCGGCTCGAACGCGACGGCCAGCAGCCGGGCGAACGCCACCTTGGGCACGGCGATCTTGTCATCCGGGATGGGGAGTCCGCCCTCGGCGATGTGGAAGACCCCCGCGGTGGTCCGGCGATCGTTGGCCGGATTGTGCAGCACGCCGTTGACGAGCCGGTAGCTGCTCAGCAGCGGCGAGGTGAAGCTGTCGCCGTCGAAGGGCAGGGCAAGGTCGCGGGCCAGGCCCGGCTCATCCAGCACCAGGGTTCGCCGCGGAAGCTCGGGGCGCTCACCGGTCTCGGCCAGGTAGTCGTCGAGGAATGCCTGGATTCGCCCGTCAGCCGCGCACAACCGGTCGGACAGCCGGCGGCTGAGCTCCCGTTGGCGCGCGAGGATCGGGCGCGCGAGCCTGGCCGACTCGGTGTCTTCGAACCCTTCGGGCAGGGGCAGCCCGAGTTGGGCCAGACGGAGGTTGATTGCAGCGTTCTGGATATGGGGCACATGTGATTGTGTGCCTTCCCGATCGAGGTTGGTTGGGTCGGGGGCTGGCGCGGTGACGCTGATGCGTTCCGTTTCCAGCCCCCGCCCGTCGAACCGTGCATGCGGTTCTCCCGCACACGGCTCACCGACGCCCTTCACCGGCGGTGTTCGACCGGAGCCCGCCAGGCCCGGTTGGGCCTGGGTG
>DATCDE010000353.1 GCA_036510875.1 Actinomycetes bacterium | reverse complement strand
GCCGACGGGTGAGGCCCGCAGCAGCTCGTCGCGCCCGGTCTCCTCCTCCACGCGGGTGTGCCGGCCCACGAGGAACATGCTCATCAGCCAGGCCAGGATCGCCCCGAACGCGCTGGCCTGCCACGCCACCTGGCCCCCGATCGTGTCCAGTGCCCGCGCCGGTCCGAGCACGGCGATGAATGCGGCGTTGTGCGCCATGCTGGCGGCGGCCTTGTCGAGGTCGGTCTGGGTGGCGTAGGTCCCTTCGACCTGGATCGCCTGGGTGACGTACAGCAAGGCACCGCCGAGCACCCACATGAGCAGCATCCAGCGGTCCCGGCGCAGGAAGTGCCGCAGGAACGTTCCGGCCCCGGCCATCGGGCGGGCTCTATCCCCTCAGCGGTGCCGAGTTGGTCGCCGTAGTGGCGTAGGAACAGTTCCTCCAGGCTCGGCGGCTGGCTGGTCAGCGACACGAGCCCGGCCCGCCGCAGGACGTCGAGCGCGTCGTCCAACGACTGGGTGTCGATGTCGAAGCTGGCCCGGTTGCCCTCGACGACCAGGTCGTGCACTCCGCCCACCGCGTCCAGCCCGATCGGGGGTGTGGACGTTTCCGCGCTGATTGAGGTACGCCTCAGGTGACGCAGCTCGCCCAGAGTGCCCGACTCCACGCACCGGCCGGCCCGCAGGATGCTGACCCGGTCACACAGCCGTTCGGCCTCGGCCAGGATGTGGCTGGACAGCAGCACGGTGCGGCCGTCGTCGCGGAACTCGTCGATGCACGCCTGGAACACCGACTCCATGAGCGGGTCCAGGCCCGAGGTCGGCTCGTCGAGCAGCAACAGCTGCACCTCGGAGGCCAGCGCGGCCACGATGGCCACCTTCTGCCGGTTCCCCTTGGAGTAGCTGCGTCCCTTCTTGGTGGGGTCGAGGTCGAAACGCTCCACCAGTTGTCGGCGTCGACCCTCATTGAGGCCGCCGCGCAGACTGCCCAACAGGTCGATCGTCTCCCCGCCGGTCAGGTTCGGCCAGAGGTTCACCTCGCCCGGCACGTAGGCGAGCCTGCGATGCAATGTGGCCGCCTCAGACCACGGGTCGCCACCCAGAAGGCTCACCCGCCCGGCGTCGGCGCGCAGCAGACCTAGCAGCACCCGGATGGTGGTGGACTTGCCGGCACCGTTCGGCCCCAGGTAACCGTGTACCTCACCCGGCGACACCACCAGGTCCAGCCCGTCCAGCGCCCGAGTGGAGCCGAACGTTTTCACCAGACCGTGGATCTCGATCGGGTTCACCATGTCTTCCACCCTTTGAACACAGCGCCCAGGGGTGTCGTTCCGATTCCGCTGAAGTCCACGTGCATCTGCCTGGGCGCTGTCGAGCGTCCGTGGACCGACCCGTCCGGCCAGCCCGCGGGACCCACAGTCTCCATCGTGTTCCGGCGACTCCTCACCTTTGCCGACTACGGCCACAGATCAGCGGGTGTGGGGCACCTCGGTCCGAATGATGGGGGCGATGGACCGGACCCAGTCCCGGACCCGAGCGGGGTCCCGCCAGTCTCCGGCCCTGTTCTTCGCCATGGCACTGGCCGGGAAGCCCTTGGCATCGGGCGATAGCCGACCGCCAAAGGTGACGTGTCCCCGTGCCCCCACCCGCTCCATCAGCGCCTGGACTCCCTCGACAGGAGGAATGTCCTTCTCAGGTGCCGAGTCGTCCAGTGGACCGGATGAGAAGAAGAAGACTGGGCGTTCTCGGAGCTCACCGGTGTGGCGCTTCACGAACCGCTTGGCAGCCCGGTGCCACCGGGAGGCGTAGAGCGCACCTCCGACCACCACCGCCTCGTACTGATCGAGCCGCTTGACCTTGTTGGGCGGGACCAGGTCGACCTGGAGGCCCTCCTCACGCAGATCGGTCGCCACCATCTCTGCCAGCCCCTCGGTCCCGCCGCGCTTCGAGCCGTAGGTCACCAGAACCGACATGGCGCACCTCCCTTCCCCCTGTCGCCAGCGTGTGCTGCGGGTTGGAGCGCGACCAGGGTCCATTGTCATCGACGTGTCACGGCCCTACCCGGAATCGGCGTGCCTTGGGCAGGGCAGGCCAAAGGCCGGGCGTTCCATCCGAGCCGTTAGCCGATTCGAAAGACCGGATGATCATCGGCCTTGGGGAGCTTCGTGAAGTACGGACTCACGGTCCGACCGGCGACCTGGCGGTACCGAGCGATGATGGCTGCCCGATCGCCCGCTGGGACCTCGACTGCCTGAAAGGCCTCGGTCTGACCCTTGCGGCTGAGTTCTCCCTTGCCTGCGGCTCGCAGGTTGCGGACCCACTCGGACTCGCCGTAGGGCGCAACCAGGTAGCGGCTAGCACCAACCTCGACGGGAATGACCGGAACCTTGCGGGGCTCGCCGGTGCGGCGGCCAGCCACGGTGAGGGTGGCGACGCCGCGCATGCCCAGCCGCATGGCCATTGGATTGGCCAGGCGCCGTGTGAGGACTGGAGGCTTGATGTACGCCATGACGGTTCGCCTCGTTTCGGTTGCCGGACAGCGCGCCTTGGCGACCTCAAGTCTTCTGCTGGCTTGTCAATCTGGTAGGGGCTTTCGGCCTCAGAGCTCGAACGTCATTCTGCGACCCATGCGACGAGGTGTAACAGCCGCAGAGCCATCCGCGTAGGGCCAAACGACCCAGCGGCCGATGCCGGGCCGGCGCACCAGCGTGCCCGGGCGGGTCGGACCGGTGTTCAGGCGCGCCTGTCCGGTCCGGCAGACTCTGCGAAGTCACGACCGGGGGCAGGAGCCGGGTCCGGCTGACCCTGCCCTCGCCCCGCGCCGCCGGGGAGTGGCCCGACCATCGACTGAGCAGGTCTACGCAGGCGCCACGAGAGCTGTGGCGAGCAGGCCGACCTGAGTGACTACAGTCCCGGGGGCCGGCCGGTAGTCCTCGACGAGCGCCGCGGTGGTGGCCTCGTCGAGGCTTCCCTGCCGTGCGGCGGCCTCGATCTGGTCGGTGCCTGTTCCCTATGTCCCTGTGGAGGTGCCGGTGGGAGTCGAGCGACGGAGTTCGGCGGCAAGCAGCCGCAGCGTCATCCGGTCGATCAATCGGACGGACGGCTCGACCAGCCTCCAGTACCGCCCGAAGGGTCGCCGACTCCCCGGGTCGGTCAAGACGACCCGCGTCTCCATCGTCAGGATCGACGACGCGACCCCGTAGGGCTGGACCAGGAGGCTGAAGGCGATCTTGGCGAAGCCCGGACGGTCGAAGGAGGCAAACTCGGCCGGTGCGACGGGCGGCCCCTCGGACGCCCCGACCGGCTTCCAGGGACGACCGATCTGTCCCAGGACGATCTGCATGTTCGGCTGCTCGCCGAGCAGGATCCAGCCCAGCGGCGGGCCGACCATGTCGTCCAACCGGAACGTCGGTGGGGGCGCCTCCGCCCCTGCTGCCGCGCGGTGCCCGGGCAGCCGGCCCAGCAGGCGCTCGGGCAGGGACCGGATGCCGAGCAGGGTCCGGATGAGCGGATCCCGTAGCAGGTCCAGGCCGCGAGCGCACTGGTAGCACGCCTCGGGTGGGGCTCGGAAGACGCCGGCGTGTACCACCGCGAAGTCATAGCGCGGCAGGAACCGGTCGATCAGGAGGATCGGATCCCGCGATGTGTCGCGAGCCGCTGCGGGGGCGGGTTCAGGTGTCTGCGTCAGTGGCCGGTTCATGGCGTACCTCCTCCAGGGCCGCAGCGGCGGTCGGCTCCGGCGCCAGTTCGCGGGCAATGCTCTCGGCCCAGACCCCGATGTCCTTCCAGTCGCGGAAGTCGCCATCGGGAAGCACCGCTCGGGCGGCCGGCAACTTCCGGACCATCCGGTGGGCGAACTCCAGCCTGCTGGGGTCCAACGCCCCGAAGAAGACGCGATGGTCCCGAGGATTGATGGCCTCCTTGAACTCGGCCAACTCCTTGGGCTCCGCGGCGACGCGCAGGTCGCGACCGCGGGCGTCCTCGGCTGCTGTGCCCAGCGGGCCGCTGCTGAACAGCCACACCGGCCGTTCGGCCAGGAGACCGCGGTTGCGCCGCACGAGTTCGGCAGCCTCCTTCAGCCAGTGCGCGCTATACACGCCGCTGCCGATGAAGAAGGCGTCATGGCCCGCCAAGTCGCCCACGGCCTGCGCCGGGCGCAGCTCCGCTGTCTGTCCGGCCTCCCCCAGCGTCGCGGCGATGCGCTCGGCGATCCGGCGTTCGGTGCGGGGCAGGGTAAGCCAGGATTGCGCGCTGCGGCCGTGGACGCGTCACAACCAGGCACAATGGAGACCGGCTATCACGAGGAACTCGCGGACGAGGATCATGCCCAGCAGCCCCCGGCACATCGGCGCGCTGGTTGTCACCCGGCGTGAGATGCGACGCCGACGACTGCATCGACGCACAAGAAGTGGGAGACGATCCCACCGAGGGTGAACACATGGAAGAACTCGTGGTAGCCGAACACGGTCGGCCATCCGGTGGGCTTGTGCAGAGCGAACAGGACGGCTCCCACCGTGTAGCACAGGCCGCCCAGGACAACCCCGGCCGAGACCAGCGGCGAGTAGCGCACCAGCCACGGCAGGGCCAAGACGCCCAGCCAGCCGACGACCACGTACATGCTCGCGGACACTTTCGGGAGCCTGCGCAGGACGCGGCTGGTGGCGGCGAGCGCCCCAAAACCCCAGACCAGGCTCAGCAGGATGATCGAGTATGGCGAGGGGACCGCGACGAGGACGATAGGCGTACAGGTGCCGCCGATCAGGACGAAGATCGCTCCGTGGTCCAGGCGGGACATGACCAGCTGACTGCGCGGTGAGCGGGTCAGCTGGTGGTACCCCGCCGAGACCCCCAGCACCAGCAGCAGGCTCGCGGCGTAGATGCCCGCCTCGACCCGACGAGCAGGCTCTGCGCGCCACAACAGGACGACGCTGGCCGGGACCGCCAACAACAACGCGCCACCATGCAACAGTCCGCGCATGGCCGGGCGGAACTTGCCGGTTGGATAGTCGAACACGGTCCTCATCGCCAGGTGCCTCAACCCTCCGCCCGCCGACCTGGAACGGCGTGAGGCCCAGCATGCCACGCAGAGCCGGTCACACGCCCGATCGGCGTCTGGGGCGGCTCGTTCGGGTACCGCGCCGTGATCTTGATCAGCGAGGGCGTCGCTGGGCTGCGCACACCACGAAACCCGCGGCAACAAGGTCGAGGTCAACGTGCCCCACCAGGTCGCATCTCCCGCACCGACGTGCCCGATAGCGCTCGCTCGGCGAACCGTTGGACTCGTTGCTCGTCCGCGCGCTGCTCCATGTCATCGACCGGGAAATCGAGCCGCAGCCATCTGCGCGAGGATCGCGCGAAGCTCTGGAGATCACGGGGGCTCAACTTGGCTGAGGAAGCGGTTGCAGGCCGTTGCCAAGACCGCCGCGAGAGTTCCCGCGCCGATGCTGGCCATCAAGGAGCAGGATGCTCCGAGTCGGTCGATGAGCAGTCCTCCGATCGGGGATCCGACGGCTATTCCGGCGAACACGGCGACGGATAGCCAGGTGTAGGCCTCGGTGATCGCGTCGTGGGGGACCACCGCAGACGCCAGAGTGTTGCCCGTGATCAACGTCGGCGCGTTGGCCAGCCCAGCGATAACCAGGCTGATCGTGACCAGGGTCAGCCCAGAAGACGACACGGCGATGAGGAGGCAGCCGACTGCCATCGCCGCGGCACCGATCTGGAATCGCCGCGACGCGTCGCTCCGCCATTGGATCGAGCCGTAGACGGTTCCGGAGATGAGGCTCCCCGTTGCCCACAGCCCGAGCATCAGGCCGGCAGCTCCGGCGTGGCCATACTCTCGTGTCAGCGCAACGACGCCCACCTCGATGAACCCGAACATCGCTCCGATGGCGAGGAATACCCCAACGATCACCCGCAGTCCCGAGCTCCGTGACGCAGACGGCCCACGGTGCTGGGGGAGTCTTTGACTCACGGGGGGCTCGGTGGAGTGCAGTGACACGTACACCAGACCGGACACGAGAACGATGCCTGCGGCGGCGAGCAATCCGGCTGCAGGGGCCACCGTCGTCACAAGGAGAGCAGTAAGGACAGGTCCCACCACGAACACCGCTTCATCGACGAGCGACTCGATCGACAGCGCGGTCAGGATGCGATCGTCACCGGTCAGCAGAAAGGTCCATCGGGCGCGCGAGTAGGCACCGAACTGCGGCATCGACAGCCCCACAAGCACCCCGGACGCGAGCAGCACCCATCCTGGTGCCTGCCGCTGCGCCGCCACCACCAGGGCAACCAAGGCGAGGGTGTGGACGAGCAGTTGCGGTCGCAGGACGAAACGCTGGCCGACTCGGTCGGCGACGCGGCTGAGCCAGGGAGAGCCCAGACCTTGGCTCAGCGCCGCTGCCCCAGCCACAAGGCCCGCGAGGGCGTAGGAACGTCCGAGCCCGGTGAGGAGCAACAAGGCACCGAGCCCCACCATCGCCTGCGCCAGTCTGCCGACGGCCCCGGTGATGCTGAACGCGGCTGCGCCCGGCAGAGACACCGTATCCCGGTAGCGGGAGAGCCCGGTGCCGCGCGTCACGTGCCTATCCTGATGAACGTTGGTCGCCCGCGCCCGGGCAATAGATGCGTCACCCGCCCGGTCAAGCGTGGCGGGCGGGCGACGCACGTCCCAGGTCCAGGGCGTTTCTGCGAGGATGATCGCCAACACCGCCGAGGTAGTCCGAAGCACCGTCGGCGCCGCCACCGTGGAGTGACCGCGCATACGTGATGCGATGAGGGGACGGGGCCTCCCGTTCCCGTGGCGCCCGAGTCATTCTCGGGTTGCCAAAGAACAATCCACGTGTTGGGAGGCCACCGTGAATGCAGGGTATGCCGGGCAGCGGCAGTTCGTCGGTGTGGATCTGGCTCGCCGGCGCAGTGTGATCACCAGGATGGACACCGAGGGCACGGTGCTGGAGTGCGTGCAGATCGACAACTCACCCGCGGCGTTGGTTGCCGAGGTCGGCAAGGCCGGGCCGGCCGCGCCGGTCGCGGTCGAGGCCACCTACGGCTGGTACTGGGCGGTCGAGGCGTTGCAGGGCGCGGGGTTCGAGGTGCATTTGGCGCACCCGAAGGGCAACGCGTCGATGCACAACCGTCGGGTCAAGACCGACGCCCGGGACGCCACCGAGCTCGCGCGGCTGCTGCGGATGGGTGATCTCGCAGAGTCGTGGATCGCCCCACCGGTGGTGCGGGGGCGGCGGGAGCTGGTCCGGCACCGGCACAAGCTGGTCAAGTCCCGGGCGTCACTGAAGGCGAGTGTGCACGCGGTGCTTGGCAAGTGCGGGGTGCTGCTCCCGTTGAACGACATCTTCGGTCCGGTCGGGCTGGCTGCGCTGGCTGCGGTCGAGCTGCCGCAGCCGTACGCGTCGCGGGTGGCCTCGCAGTGCCGGCTGATCACGGCGATCAGCACCGAGGTCGACCTGGTCGAGACCGCGATCGCCGCGGAGTTCAAAGACGACCCGGGGTATCGCAACCTGTTGAGCATCAACGGGATCGGTCCGGTGTTCGCCTCGGTGTTCGTCGCCGAGATCGGCGACGTCACCCGTTTCCCGACCCCGCAGGCGTTGGCGAGCTGGGCGGGGCTGACCCCGAGGCACTACGCCTCGGACGACAAGACCCGCCGCGGGCACATCACCAAACAAGGCTCGAGGTTGCTGCGCTGGGCCGCGACCGAAGCCTCCCAGCGGATCCGGGAGCCCTACCTGGCCGACAAGCGACGCCTGATCACCGACCGGCGCGGGCGCACCGCGGCGAACATCTCCAAGGTCGCCGCCGGACGCCGGCTCCTGCACGTCGTCTACTACACCCTGCGCGACGGGCACGCCCGCTGCCTCGACCAGCCGTCGAGACAACCAGCGTGACCGCGAAGACGCGGCCTGCGCGCGTGACCGCGAACGGCATGACCCACCCACCCCGCCTGGGGCGGGTCGTGGTCGACCCCATGTGATTGGTCCCGCGCAAGTCGTCCTGCCGCACCGCTCCATGCTCACCACGTCGTGGCGGAGGAATGCCCAGGCAGCCCCCCTATCGGCTGCCCTTCCACAAGACGGACCCGGAGCGAGAACCCACAACAGAACAAGACCCTCCTGGCGCAGCGGCCTGATCGACGATGCGTCGAGCAGGGACGGCGTCAACACCGTTCGTCCTCGCCCTACGGGCTCCGGGCGCTGCGTGTTGACCCCGCCCCCTTACTCGACGCCGCCCAACAACCGGCCGCACCGCCCGGGAAAGCGCTGGAAGAACAACCCACTCACGCTCTTGACCGGCCCCGTCCCCTCAGGAATGCCGTTCGAGGGCGGTTCGCCGGGTGCTTGATCCGGCAGGATGCAGGTCGTGGCCGGAGACGGATTGGGTGATGAGCTTCTGGCTGGCCAGGGGATCGCGCCGGGATCGTTCGAGTGCGCGGCCTCCGCCCACGGGGCGCGCCCCGGTCGGCGCCCACCCCGTTGGCCACTGGGCCGAAATTCTCAGGCGAATATCACCAAATCCTCATGGTCTGCGGC
>DATCDE010000352.1 GCA_036510875.1 Actinomycetes bacterium | reverse complement strand
GGTCCGCCCGTCCCGCTCGCTGACGTCGACCTCGCCGCCGCGCAGCGTCACGGTCTTGGCCTTGAGGATGGCCGAGAACGCGCCGATCGTGGCGGCGCCCAGGGCCAGCCCCACGTAGTCGGACTCCGACGGGCTGGCCGGGGCCGCGAGCGCGAGCACCGGGGTGAGCGCCGCGTACGCGCCGAGGGTGTCCAGCACCGGGTGGCTGCCGTTGCCGGAGGGCCGCTTGGCCTGGGCCAGACCGTCCCGGTCCGCCTCGTGGGCCTTGAGCGACGCCTCGACCCGCCACGACTTCGTGGTGTCGTCGACGATCACCTTGATGACCGCGTCGGTGACGCCGTCCATCGGGTCGATGTACTGGCCGGAGCCGTGCAGCCTGGACTCGGTGGCGGTCTGGATGTCGAACTCGCCGTACACCTCGCAACGGACGAAGGTGCTGCGCACCAGGGTGACCCGGGCGCCGAGCTTGCGGAACCAGTCCGGCCGGCTCGGCTTGGCCGGCACCGGGTCGTTCGTCGAGGTGTCCGTGGCGGGCGGGGCGGCCGGCCGGGTGAGCGTGCCCGTAACCGTGACCGGCCCGGGCGGGGTGTAGGCCACGGTCGCCTTCCACCAGCCGCTGCGGTCGCCGCCCTGTGCCTTGCTGTCGGTGAAGCCGTTGGGGGTGCCCTGGGCGGGGGTCGGCAGGTCGGGGCGCAGGGTGGCCAGCAGCTGGGTGAGGACGGCCTGCCGGCGCGCGGACAGCGCCTGGTTGTAGCTCGCCGCCCGGTCGCTGTCGTCGCCGTCGTACGACGCGTATCCGGTGACCGTGACGTGCGCCCCGTGCGGGACGACGTCCTCGCCGAGGGCGAACGCCCCGCCTGGGGACTGCCACGAGGCGGCCGAGGTGGCGTCCATGGCCGGCGTGGCCGACGTCTCGGCGTCGTCGGGGGTGCCGGCCCGCCCGGTCGGGTGGTCGAACCGGAAGTTGCAGCTCCTAGTCTGCTGCCCCACAGCCGGCGTCCACGTGGCGGAGACCGAGACCGGGGCACCCGCGACGACCGGGATGGTGGCGGTCTCGCCGGTGGCGCTGCCGCCGCCGTCCCACGTCCAGGCGATGGTGCCGGTGCCCGGCGACGGCCTCAGGGACACCGTGACGCCGGTGTCGGTCTGTGCCTCGACCGTCAGCTGCGCGGTCCCGGACGACGTAGTGGTCGGGGTCACCCGGGCGTCGGACGGCGTGCTGCCGCTGGTGCCCGTCGTCCGGCTGACCGTGGCGGTCGTGGTCGTGGTGTGCGAGCCGCCGTCGGTCACCGTCGCGGTGACCGTGAGGCTCCCGGCGGCCGGGACGGCGAGGTCGAGCCGGTCGGTGCTGCTGGACGTCCCGTCGCTGGCGCTCAGCGCGTAGGTGTACGGCGCGATGCCCCCGGCGGCGTCGACGATCACGGCGCAGTGCTCGGGCGCCTGCACGGCCCCGCCGCTGTCCGCGAACGACCGGCCCTGCGGGTCCAGGAACCGCAGTGACACGGTCGGGGCGGAGCCGCGGTTGACCACCTCGAGCTCGAAGGTGCCGCTGACCCCGCTCGACGGGCCGATCCCTACGTACAAGTCGCGCACTCCCCCGTCGACGGCGAAGTCCTCCATGCCGTGCGGGCTCACGAAGATGCGGGCCTCCGGCAGCCACAGGCCGTGCCAGTCCGGCCCCACCCCGGGCGGCGGCGTGCCCGGGGTGGCGTCGTCGGACAGGTCGAGGACGGCGGAGCGGAACGCGAAGCCGAACACCGCGCCGGGACCGACCAGGGCGTACGGCGGCTCCATCCGGCAGAAGTCGAAGGTGTCGGCATCGCCGCCGCCGGCCCCGGCGTCCGCCGAGACCAGGGACGCGCCCGCGCCACCGGTGGACCCGCGGGCGACCTTGACGGTGAGCCGCGGCAGGTGGAACAGCACGAGGGGGTGCGCGTCGTCGGGAACCAGCAGCCCCTGCCCGTCGAGCTTCGCGCCGTGCAGCGCCGACAGGTGCAGCACCGAGGCCGGGAAGGTGAGCCGCAGGTCGAACGGCCCGGCCGTGGTGGTGTAGCTGGTGTCGGTGTAGTCGACCGACAGGGTCCAGGTCAGCGAGGGGTCGGGGAACTCCAGGTAGGTGTCCGGCGGGTCGCCCAGTGTCAGTGGGCGTCCGCCGCCGCTGCTGGTCCGGTGGCCGAACCCGCCGGAGAGCGGGTCGAACTGCAGCGAGGTGAGGTCGCTCGGGTTGACCGAGCCCTGCCGCACCTTGTGCGGCGCGGGGGTGTCGACTTGCGTGACGGTAGCGCCGGTGGCGTCGAGCAGCGAGAGCAGATCGCGGTAGCGGTCGAGGTCGCTGCCGGAGGGAACCAGATCATTCAGGGAGTCGGGCACGAGGGGCCTCCCATTGATCCCGCGATTCTTGTCCTCACCGGATGTGACCGGATGCGCCGTTCGGGTGAATCGTCGGCGGGTCAGGCCAGCCGCGTCACCTCGGCGTCCAGGTCGATCCGGCTGCCCGGTGGCACCCACTTCACGGCCGGCCAGGATCGGCCCCCAGCTCAAAGGGCAGGCAGCCAGTTGCTGCACGGTGGAGGGGACGATCAGCTCCGGCCGCTCAGTCGAGGTCACGGACCGCCCTCGTCTCGACGTCGTGCAGGACCTCGTCGGCGACCTCGGGGCTGACCTCGCCCTGCCGCCTGGCCCGCAGCACCACCTCACGCTCGGCCTCGCTGGCCCGGCGCAGCAGCTGGTCCAGTTCCGCCGAGTAGTCGGCCTCCCCGGCCGGGCCGCGGGCCTCGCCCAGGGCCTGCTGCGCGGCCAGGTAGCCCTGGTACTGCAACAAGACCGCACGCCGGACCGCCTCGGGCACCTCGGGGTCCGCCGCCGTGCCCTCGACCGCGCTCAAGGCCGCGGCGGCGGCACGCCGTCGGAGCGAGGCGACGTCCCGTGCGGTGGCGGCCTCGCCGCCAACCCGCAAGACCTTCACCAGTGGGGCGAGGGTGAGCCCTTGGACCACCAGGGTGACCAGCACGCAGACGAGCGCGACGAAGACGATCTCGTGCCGGTAGGGGAACGGCGCCCGCGCGTCGGTGAGGAGCGGGAGGGCCAGCGCGGTGGCCACGGTCACGACACCGCGCATTCCCGCCCAGGCCACGATGGTCGTCTCGCGGACCCCCGACGGGGTGGCGGCCGGCTGGAAGCGTCGTCGCGCCCGGGCCAGCGCGGCGGCCGGGAACATCCAGGCGAACCTGACGACGACCAGCGAGGCCACAACCCAGCCCGCGAGACGCAGGCTGGCCACATCGACCCGACTGTCCTCGAGCACCGCCGTGAGCTCGAAGCCGATGAGGACGAAGACGATGCAGGTGATCAGGTAGTCGAGGTAGCGCCACACTGCCCGGCCGAGCAGCCAGCCGCCCGAGCTGAGCGCCGGATGGCCGTAGCTGCGCAGGTACAGTCCGAGGACGAGCACGGCCAGGACACCGGAGCCGTGCAGCCGGTCCGCCGCGAGGTAGGCCACGAACGGCACGGCGACCGTCACGGTGGTCTCCGCCGCCGCGTCGTGCAGTGCGGCCAGCGCCCAGCGGGTGAGCGCCCCGGCGGCGAACCCGACTCCCGCACCGACTGCCACGGCCAGCAGCAGTCCCCACCCCACGTCGACCGCCGTGACGTGACCGGTGACCACCGCGAGCACGCCCAGCTGGTAGAGCACCAGGGCGGTCGCGTCGTTGAACATCCCCTCGCCCTCGAGGACCGTGACCAGCCGGCCGGGCAAGCTCAGCCGCCGCGCCACAGCGGTCGCGGCCACCGGGTCGGGCGGCGACACCACCGCACCGAGGACCCAGGCCGGGCCCCAGGACAGCCCGGCCTGGTGCGCGACCACCGCCGCGACGGCCGCAGTGGCCACGGTGAGGCCGACGGCGAGCAGCAGGATCGGCCTGGCGCTCTCCCGGAACTCGTGCGCTGTCGAGCGCTGCGTCGCCGCGAACAGCAGGGGCGGCAGCACAGCCGGCAGGATGAGCGCCGGGTCGATGCTCAGGCGAGGAGCCGAGGGCAGCAGCGGCAGGGCGAGCCCGAAGACAGTCAGCAGCACCGGCAGCGGGACGCGGACCCGGGGAGCCAGCGGGGTGAGGACGACGATCCCAGTCAGCATGACCGCCCAGAGCAGCACGGTCGGCATCAGTCACACCCCACCCTTTCCAGCTCACCGGCGGCACACCCTCCCAGCCGCAAGCCGAGATACCCGGTGAACGCCGCAAGAGAGGTCAAGAACAGCTTCTCGGACAGACCGTGCCAGTCCGTGCCCTGCGTCAGGAACCACAACACGCTGGGCAGCGCCACGACCAGGACGGCCAGCGCGAGCACGGCCACGTCCCGCAGCCCGTCGACCCGCCGGGTGACCCAGGCGACGACCAGGCAGGCGAGCGGCAGGCTGGCGAAGGGCATCGCGGTGCCGATCCCGTGCGCCCACTGCTGGTGCGGGAAGGCCGACCGCGGCATCGGTGTGCACCACCCGGCATCGACCTGGGTGCAAATGGTACGGAACGCACTGGCCTGGACGGTGCCCACGGCGGCGAGGCCGTACAGCCCGGCCGGCCCGATCCCGGGGCGGCCGAGAACCCGGACGCACAGGGTCGCAACCGCGAGGAACGCGACGACCAGGGCCACCTGTCCGGCGACCATCACCGGCCAGCCCGGGGCGCCGTGGGCCGACAGCGAGCTGATCGTCTCTCGGTCCGGCCGGTAGCCCACGTGCGACCACCCGAGCAGCATCCAGTCCAGGGTGAACAGCACCGGGCCGGCGACCGCCAGCACGCGCAGCTGTCTCACCGACCCAGCCTGACACCAGCGTCGCCGGGCCGGGGCGGTTAGTCGACCAGCGCCCCCGAGCCCGCTGCTGCCAGGGCCTCCTCGATGGCCACGACCAGCGCGCGGGCGGACTCTGCGGTGAGCTCCAGCGCCACCCTCGCCGAGGGCCCGCCGGTCGGGTTCGAGAGGTCGATGTTCAGGGTGTGCTCGGCCAGTGCGTGCACCGGATGGTCGAAGTAGACCGTCGCGCCCGTGACGTGGAACCAGCGCCCGTTCGGCCCCTTGGCGCTCCCGGAGACCGCGGCCCGGGACGTCGCATACGTGCACATGCTCAGCCTCCAAGGTGAGCGGCGTAGAAGTCGGCGATGCGCACCCAGCCGTCGTTGGCTGCGGCGACCCGGTACATCGCACGGTCCACGGCGAAGAACCCGTGGCCAGCGTCGTCGTAGCTATGGAACTCGTGGGTCTTTCCGTGCTCGGTGAGGAGCGTGTCGAGCTCGGACACCTGCTCCGGGCTCGGGGACTTGTCCTCAGTACCGAACAGCCCCAGCAGGGGCGCCCGCAGCTGTGGCAGCAGCGGGACCAGGTTGCTGCGGAACGGGGACCCCTCGGGCGGGGTGCCGGTCACGAACGCGCCGTAGCAGTCGACCGCCGCGTCAAGGTCGAGCGAGCACGCGGCCAGGACCGACTGCCGGCCGCCGGAGCAGTACCCGATCACCCCGACCTTCCCGTTGGACGTCGGCAGGGACCGGAGCAAGGCCGCGGCCCCCCCGACGTCGCCAACCAGTCGCTCGTCGGGGACGCCGCCCTGGGCCCGAGCAGTCGCCGCGGCGTCGTCGGGCGCCGCGCCCGGGGCCTCGCGCCAGTACAGGTTCGGGCACACCGCGTCGTAGCCGAGCTCGGCGAACCGGCGGGTGATCTCCTTGGTCGCCCGGTCCCAGCCGGGCATGTGGTGGATGACGACCACGCCTCCCCGCGGGGCGGCGCCCGTTGGCTGCGCGACGTACGCCTCGATCTCGTCCCCGTTGTGACCCGCGAGGTGGACGGTGCGGGTGGTCATCGCGTCGCTCATGGGGAGGATCGAAGCATCCTTGACGTGCGTCGTGCCACGTTGGAGGTATTCCTGGACTTCCAATGATCGGAAGTCAGGCGTTCTTCGTCACGCGGAGGCTGGCAACTTCTCGGACAGCCAGGTGAGCAGGTCGGCCACGATCTCGTCCCGGTTGGTCTCGTTGAAGACCTCGTGACGGGCGCCGGGGTAGATCCTCAGCGTGACGTCGCTGAGCCCGGCTCGCTGGTATCGGTCCACCAGCGCACGGACCAGGGCCAGCGCGCCGTTGACCGGGTCATGCTCCCCGACGGCGATGTACACCGGCAGGTCCTTGCGCATCCCCTCGAGCCTGGACCCGTCGGCGACCTCCCGTGCCGAGACGAACATCTGCCGGCCGCCTTCGAGGTCGAGGCCGAACCCGCAGTACGGGTCATCGACGTACCGGTCGACCTGCTCCTCGTCGCGGCTGAGCCAGTCGTAGTCGGTCCGGGCCGGGGCGAACGGCGCGTTGAACATCGACAGGTCGATCGGCGCATCCAGGTCGAGCGCAGGCTCGAGCAGGTCGATGGCCGCCGTGCCGGTGAGGACCGCCGCCTGAACGTCCGCGCTGTGGTCGAGGAGATACTGCTGGACGGCGAACGAGCCCATGCTGTGCCCGATCAGGGCCAGGGGGGCCGTCGGGTGCGCCGAGCGCACCTGCTGGCGCAGCCGCTCGATGTCGTTGACGATCTCGAGCCAGCCCTGCGCGCCGACCTGGCCGAGGGCCTCGACCGAGCCTGCGGTTCGTCCGTGGCCGCGGTGGTCCTGGGCGTACACGACGTAGCCGCGAGCATTGAGCGCGTGCGCGAGATCGGCGTAGCGCAGCGCGTGCTCGCCCATCCCGTGGGTCAGCTGCGCCGCCGCCCTGGGTTCGCCCTCCGGGTCCCACCGGTACGCGGCGACGGTGACGCCGCCGGCGCTGGGGAAGTCCACTCTCGTCGGCTCACCACTCATGGTGGCCCCCTCGTCGTCGGTGGTCCCGCGGCGTCGCCGCCTCAGCCGAGTCTATTCACCAGGTATCGACAACCCGGCCGCTCCCGGTGAAACCTTCGCGGCCCTCGGCCGCCGCGAGTGTCGCAGCGATGGTGCCGCGCGTCTCGGCGGGGTCGATCACGTCGTCGATCTCGAAGGCCCTGGCGACGTTGAACGCGTTGACGTGCTCCTGGTAGGCGGCCGTCAGCTGGCGGACCCGCTCGTTGCGCTCGTGCTCGTCGGTGATGGCGGCCAGCTCCTTCCGCTGGGCGAGCCGCACGGCGCCCTCAAGGCCCATGGGGCCCATGTGGGCGGACGGCCAGGCCACAGTGAGCAGCGGCTCGTGGGTGCTGCCGCCCAGCATCGCCTGCGCCCCGAGCCCGTAGCCGCGTCGCAGGACGACGCCGATGAGGGGCACCTGGAGCCGGGCGCCCGCCACGAGGACCCGGGAAGCGTGCCGGAGCACCGCCGTCCGCTCCGCGTCGGGGCCGGCCATGATCCCCGGGGTGTCCACCAACGAGACCAGCGGGACGCCGAAGGCGTCACACAGCTGCATGAACCGGGCCGCCTTGTCCGAGGCGTCGGATGTCAACGCCCCCGCAATGTGCAGCGTTTGGTTGGCGATGAACCCGACGGGACGGCCCTCGATGCGTCCGAGCGCGGTGACCATCTCGGGTGCGAACGCCTCACGCAGGAAGGTCACCGAACCCTCGTCCGACAACGTGGTGACAATCGGGCGCACGTCGTACGGGGCGCGCTCGCGCTCGGGGAGGGCCCTGCGCAGCGAGGTCTGGTCCGCGGCCGGGCCGACCGGAGCCGGACCCTGGAAGTAGCCGACCAGGGTGCGCGTGATCGCGACGGCCGCGGCTTGGTCAGCGACCAGGACGTCGACAACCCCGTTGGTGGCCAGCAGCCCGGCCGGCCCGATCTGGTCCGCGTCGTGGTCACCGAGGCCTGCCGCGGCGAGCATCGCTGGCCCGGCCACCCCCAAGGTGGCGTTGTGCGTAGCGACGACGAGGTCGGACGAACCGGCCAGGACAGCGTTCCCTGCGAAGCACCGACCGGCGACTACGGCGATGCGCGGGGCGACCCCGGAGAGCCTCGCCCACAGCGCGAAGGTGCGGACGTCCAGCGCCGAGACGACCGGGTAGTCGGTGTCGCTCGGACGCCCGCCGCCACCCTCGGTGAAGAACACCGTGGGCAGCCGCAGCCGCTCAACCAGACCCAGTAGCCGGTCGGACTTATGATGGCCGCGAATGCCCTGCGTGCCCGCCATGACGAGGTAGTCGTACGACAGAACGGCGCAGGTGGCTCGTTCCCCCGCCACCGCACCGTTGATGCGGGCGATACCGCCGACGATGCCGTCAGCCGGCGTCTGCCGCATGAGCTCCTCGGCGCTCAGCCGCCTCTCCTGTGCTGCCGTGACCAGGCGGCCGTACTCGACGAACGAGCCTGGGTCGACGAGGTCGGCGATGTTCTCCCTCGCCGTCCGACCACCCTTGGCGCGCCGAGCGGCGACCTGGTCCGGCCGGGCCGCGTCCTCGGTGAGGGCCCGGCGGCGCCTCAGCTCGTTCAGCGCGTCGGGGCCAGCATCGTCGCCCACCGGCCAACCCTCCTCGAGTCGATGGCGCCACAGGAACCCTGCACCGCTGAGACCTACCGTAGGGGCCTCGCTCGAGCCGGCCCGTCGAGCACACCATTGACGTCCGCCGCAGGGTGAGCACCTTGGTGGAATAGACCGGTCGGTCTAGCAGGTGCGGGAGCTGACCACAGGAGGTATGACCATGCGGGTGGCCAAGAAGGACGTCGACGTCCAGCTCGAGATTCCGGGTGCCGTGATTCGGCAGCGGAGAGGCTTCGGCGACGTGAGCACGTTCGACACGATCAGCGGCGAGTACTTCACGCTCGCCGGCGGTGTGGACACGACGCCCCTGTTCGAGGGCCTGCAGGGAGACCTCTGCCAGTGCCCCCACTGGTGATACGTC
This sequence comes from Actinomycetes bacterium, assembly GCA_036510875.1. NCBI lineage: Bacteria > Bacillati > Actinomycetota > Actinomycetes > Actinomycetes bacterium. Next base: position 2,522 of record DATCDE010000352.1, on the reverse strand, counting down.
CTGAGCGGGCGGATCACCACCACCGACGCAACGGGGGCACAGGAGACCGTGTCGGCGAGCGACCTGTCCTACTGGCCGCCGGGGCACAACGTGACTGTCGAGGCGGAGGCCGAGATCGTCACGTTCAGCTCGCAGGACGAGCGCAGCCACGTCATCAACCACATGATTGAGAAGGTGCATGGATAGCTAACCGCCGACGCATGCGACCAAGCAGCGCCTGCTCGATGTCAGGTTGGCCCTGCTCCTCGAGCACGGCTGCCACGGCCTCGGCATCCAGGCGCTGCTGGCCGCGGCGGACACCCCCAAGGGGTCCTTCTACCACCACTTCACGGACAAGGAGGACTTCGCGCTCCAGGTGGTCGACGAGTACATGCGGCAGGTGCAAGCGGGCCTCGACGAGTGCCTCGCCGACGAGGCCCGGCCGCCGCTGGACCGGGTGCGGGGGTTCTTCGAGCTGACCCAGCAAAGCTACGAGCGGGACGGGTACCTGGGCTGTCTGCTGGGCGGGCTCGGGCAGGAGCTGTCCGGGACGAACGAGGCGTTCCGTCACAAGATCGAGTGGTGCTTCACCTACATCGCCGACCGGCTCGCCAGCTGCCTGGCGGAGGCCCAAACCCGCGGTGACCTCCCGGCCGGGTCGGACCCGAAGGAGATGGCAACCCTGCTGGTTGACTGCTGGGAGGGAGCGGCCCTGCGCAGCCGGCTGCGCGGGAGTCCAGAGCCGCTCACCTCGATGCTCGACTTCTGCTTCCGGTCGGCGGTGGCTCGCTAGCCGGCAGCCCGGGGCTGCAGACTGGGCGCTCGAGCTCCTGCCAGCAGCATCGACCGTCTCTCGGACACACACGGGCGATCTGCGTCGGGGACGAGGAGGACCGCAAGCTGCCGTCGTCAGGTCGCAGAGCCGGATGTGTCGATGTCGTCCTGGATCGCCTTGGGGTCGGCCTTGAGCGCTGTTCGTGCTTCTTGACGATCTTGACCCTGCCCTTGTCGTCCCTGGTGATGACCGCGGCGTCGAACGTGTCGATCAGGCCGCCTTCGTAGTACCGCGACTTGATCGCCTCGTCGTCGGCCTCGGCGTCGTCCAGCGAGCCGTACGTGGCTGCGAACGCGGCAAAGGTGTCCAGACCTTCCCTCATCGCTCCTTCTCGGGTTGTGGCTGGGCCACACGATCCGCAGCCAGGAGATGGCCCGGCGGCGCACGAGCAGGGGTACGAACGCGCGGACCGGGGCGCCCAGGAACTCCTGCCAGGTGTCGAGCACGACGTGGCGCACCTGCGGTCCTGCCACCATGCCTACTCAGCCTCCAGCCGCACCGCTGCTCGGTGGAGCCAGCTTGTCGGCGGGCCAGGCGCGGCGGGTCACCGGACAGGGTGATTCGCTCGGCAGGGGTTCAGTCGGGCCGGACGAGCTCCAGGTCGAGCCAGCGCGCCAGGTCCCGGATCTCGCGGTCGACCGCCGCCGTCATGGCGTTGCTGAACGGCACGTCCCGGTGGACCGCCGCGACCCGGAACACCCCGCCCTGGCGGTCGGCCCGGGCGTCGAGCTTTTCGACCAGCCGGTCCCCGTACAGGATCGGGAGGGCGTAGTAGCCCCAACGGCGCTTTGTGGCGGGCTTGAACATCTCGAGGTAGTAGTCGAACGCGAAGACGTCGGTCATGCGTTTGCGGGCGTGGAGGAGCCGGTCGAACGGTGACAGCAGGGTCGCACGGCCCGCGAAGGACTGAGGATGTCCCGCCGCAGTAGTCGTTGGCCGTGACCCAGTCACGCTGGTGCTCCTGCCAGTCGCGCAGCTCACCGGTCCCTGGCCATTGGGCCATCTCGGCGCGGTAGAGCACCAGGTCCTCGGCCGGCCGCAGCGCCCCCCGGAGCTCGACCAGCCGCTGCTCGTCGACGGCGTCCCGCAGCTCCTGCGGCGAGTACGCCGACCCGAGTCGGCGCCACATCACCAGGTCGGCGCTCGGCGCGACTGCCTTGGCGGGCTCGAGCGGCACCAGTGAGAGCCGCCGCACCGTCTCCAGCAGATCTTCCGGCCGGTCCTTCGTCAGCAGCTGAGCGCGCACGGCGATGCGCCGGGCTTCGCTGCGGCTGAGCTCTTGGACCGCGGCCATGTCAGACGTCGACAGCCAGACGTACCGTCACGGTGTCGCCCACGTCAATCTGCTCGGCCTTTCGGACCAGGTCCTTCAGCGGCACGACATACCCCCCGCCCTTGGGGAACAGCGAGGTCGTCCACCTGGTCGATCCGATCCTGACCTCGACCAGGATCATGCCCCAGCCGTACGTCACCAGCGCAGACGCCGCCTGGATCTCAGCGCTCTCGTCCTCGGGCACGTTGACGAAGTAGAACGGCGACGGCCCCCTCCAGAACCACACCTCGCCGTTGAACTCCAGGTGCACCCGGTCAGCATAGGAATGTGAGCCCCCGGGGGCGGCTTGTCTTGTCCTTGCTTGTCCTGTGGAGGTGCCGGGAATCGAACCCGGGTCCTGACGAGTCTTCTCCGCTCTTCTCCGTGCGCAGCCAC
>DATCDE010000351.1 GCA_036510875.1 Actinomycetes bacterium | reverse complement strand
CCGGCGAGCCAGACGATGAGGGCGGCCAGGATCCACGTGGTCAGCCCGGTGATGGTCAGCCCGCTGGTCAGGATCGCGGTGGCGATCAGGGCGACCAGGGTGGAGATGAGTCCGACTCCGCCGGTGAACGCGGACGCGTTGTTGTGCACGGTCTTGAACATCAGTGGGGAGATCAGCGCCTGGATGAGGGCGAAGATGATCGCCACCAGGAGGTACGACTCGCCGGTGACGCTGAGGTCGGGCAGGATCATGTCGGCGACGAACAAGCCGATCAGGGCGGATGCGAAGAACACCGCGGTGCGGATCAGGAACCGGATCATCGAGCACCTCTCGACCTGGGGGACAAGCTACCGGCGACGCTCAGCCGGCGAGGGCCACCGCCGACGACGGCTCGCGGCCGTCGGTGGCCTCGGTGAGGGTCTTCATCGCTGGGCAGGTCGAACTGGGTGTAGTTGACCCGCATGCCGTTGAACTGGTTGCCGTCGAGCACGACTACTTCGACATCGACCGGTCCGATCGAATCCGCCTGAAGGCCTGCCGGGATAGCGGTTACACCTCCAAGGCGAAGACTCCCGACGTCTTGCTCAGGACACTAACGTTTGGGGCCAAACCCCGCGACCGCGCCAAACGCCCTCCCATCCGCAACGGCCTCTGGCAGCCCCCCTTCGCTCGGGTGCTGTCTTCGCCGCTGGCTGCGCGCCGTTCAGAAGGTGCGAGGCGGTGCGAAGAGCAAGGTCGCTTCGGTCGCCGTACAAGGACAGCAGCGCGCCGACGTTGGCTGCCGCCGGGCGGCGACGGGGGGCCGGGGTGATGCTCAGTGCAGAGTGGTCTTGAGTGCAATCATGCCCAGCCCGAGGACACCCGATGCCGTCGCCGACAGCACCAGGCGCGCCCCCAGCAGACCGCTGGCCCGACTGATGGTCCAACCCACCACGAACAACAGGACGGCGTTCACCGCGAGGGTCACGCGGATGGCGAGCCCGTTCGCCACCCCGAGGCCAGCCTCGACCAACAGGACAGTGACCGGGATCGCGCCAGCGGTGACCAGTGGCCAACCGTCCCGGATGATCCGTAGGCGCTCCTCGCGAGTCAGGTCACGTCCGTGCACGCTTCGCGCGGCCATCCAGTGCACGTACGTCTCAGCCGCCCAGTAGATGATCAGCGTGCCGAACACGGCCGCACCCACCAAGACCAGTCGCAGAGCCTGCCCAGCCGTGGCCAGCACCGCGCCACTGATGATCAGTCCATACAGATAGGACGAGCGACGCCGAAGGGCGCCCGGCGGTGCGCTGGTCGTGAACGCGTCAGCCGGCTCCACTCTGGTGATTGTGTCATCTCACCCAACGCTCAACGCCAGGGGTGCCTTCAGCCACGTAGGTGCCCACCGAGCGAGGTCGGCGGACACCTCCGTGGCCTTTGGTGACTGCTAGGCGTCTTCTGAGCCAGCGTTCTCGACGATGGCGTCGGACTTGTCCAGTGCCTCGCGGATCCCCGGCACCGGGGTCGGAGACCAGGGCCAGGAGGCCCGCGGCGTCAAGGACCAGGACCAGCGGGTGGTCACCGGGCAGCAGCTGATGCGGGCGACCAGCGACATCTTCTCGGGCTGGCAGCACGCCGAAGGGCCGGACGGCGTCGAGCGGGACTTCCACCTGCGTCGGCTGCGCGGGAAGTGTTCGGTGGTGGTCGAGGAGATGGTTCCGGACGGCGCGCGGTCGCCACTGGGGACGTCGGCTACGCGGAGGTCAGCAGGTCGACGACCCCGGTGAACCAGATCCAGTTCACCAGGCAGGCCAGCTCCATGGGCGTGGCGCCGGTGGTCTCCGTCGCCACGCTGTGGGTGGCGCCGATGTGCTGGTAGAAGTCGGAGAACGAACCGTCGTGGCGGACGATGAACCCGTTCGCGTCCGAGCGCACGGCGACGCCGTCCGTATGCGGCACGACGCTGCCTTGGTCGTCGATCTGTTCGCCGAACCCGCCGGCCATGTCGTAGCCCGCCAGCAGCGGCACCACCTCGGAGATGCGTGCGGCGATCTCGCCGTACCGCGCGAGGTCCCCGAACGCGTAGTGGTAGGCGCACATCGGCAGGTCGGTCACCAGGTCCTGGTGCCAGTCGAACGCGGCGACGACCTGACTCAGGGGGTCGCGCTGGACCAGCTCCAGCATCACCCGCGACTCCTCGGGCAGGTCGATGCCCAGCGCCGCGTCGTTGGCGATCGTCCAGGGCGTGGACGGCCTTCCCGGTCCCAGGTCGGACTCGATCGAGCCGTCGTCCATGACGTAGCGGAGGAAGTCGTTGTTGCCCTCGCCCATGTGGTGGTCCACGTTGTAGCGCAGGCGGTGGTCGAAGCCGGAGGGGTTCCCGAGGGGGTAGAGGACGAGCTTGAGGCTGCGCTGGTGCGCGTAGCCCACGAGCTCGTCGAAGTAGTTGAGGATGCTCATTGCGCCTGAGATCTCGTCCCCGTGGATGGTGGCCCGGATGACCATCACCTTGTCGTTCGGGCCCACGTCCTTCGAAGCGATGCGGAGCATCTCCCAGGTACCGGCTCGGTAGTTGAGCGGGTGCGTCGTGCAGACCAGATCAGAGCGGGCATCGACCTTGGCCCGCAGCAGTGCGTGGTACTCCGTGGACGGCATGGCTGTGGTGAACACCAGACCCCCTTCGTGGCGTGCCCCGTAGCTCCAACCGCTGGTCCAGGGCCCGGCAGGTTCCCCGACCGGCGCGGCGATCATACGGAGGACGGTCGCCCTGACGTCCCGAGCAGGACCGGCCCGCAGTCAGGGGTCGCCGGCGGGGGAGCATGCTGGGGCACGGTCCGGCAGAGTCCGTCCTGGGGAGTTGAGCGTCGTGTTCGTCGTCCACAACCGCATTGAGGTCCCCGCCGAGGGTGCCGAGGCATTCGAACAGACGTTCATCGGGAGCATGCGCACCGCCCTGGCCGGCGTCCCGGGACTGCGGCGCAGCCTGCTCATGCGCCCCGCCGGGCCGAACGCTCCGTACATCTCCACCATGGAGTTCGACTCCCAGGACGACTTCCGTGCCTGGATGAAGTCCGACTCGTTCACGGCAGCGCACTCGGACAAGCAGGCGCCGGGCATGCAGGCGCCCTCGGCGATCGAGCTGTTCACCGTGATCGAGGACCTCACCGCCTGAGCCGGCCGCCTCGACAGTTGTCGGTGGTGCGTGATTGGTTCCTGCCATGACGACGGTTGCGCTCTTCCACTCGGTGCTCGGTGTCCGCCAGGGCGTCCTGGACGCAGCCGAGCGACTTCGCCAGGACGGCCACGAGGTGCTTGTGGCCGACCTCTACGACGGCCGAACCTTCGACGACTACCCGCCGGCCATGGCCTACGCGCACGAAGAGCTCGGGCAGGGGGAGCTCATGCGCCGGGCGACGGACGCGGTCGCCGGCCTGCCCGACGGCTTCGTGTCCGCCGGCTTCTCGCTCGGCTGCGTGATGGCCGCGCACGTCGCCCTCCAGCGCCCGGTGTCCGGCGTCCTCATGATCGCCGGAGCGATCCCGGTGTCGGCCTTCGGCGACGACGTCCGGTGGCCGGCCGGCGTGCCGGTCCAGACGCACTCGACCCTCGGCGACCCCTGGCGGGAGCAGGAGGAGATCGACCAGGCGGTCCGCGACGTCGAAGCGGGCGGCGGCACCATCGAGGTCTTCGACTACCAGAGCTCCGGCCACCTGTTCACCGACCCGACCCTTCCCGCCGAGTACGACCCGGTCGCCACCGAGACGTTCTGGAGCCGCGTGCTGCCGTTCGTCCGGTCCCGCGGCTGAAGGGGTCCATACTCGACAGGTGAGCACCCACGGTTCCCCAGCACGCAGACGTCCGCCAGGAAGCCCTTTCAAGGACCGCGCAGCGGCCCCGGTGCAGTCGTACGCGGTGGGGGACAGGGTCAGTCACGACAGGTGGGGTTTGGGCCGCGTGGTCGACGTGGCCGCTGACCGGGCCCTGCTGGTCACCTTCGGCGATACCCACACGGAGCGCCTGGAGATCCCCTACCCGAAGCTGCACAAGCTCTGACCGGTCGTGCGGTCGTCCGGCCGTTTTGGTGGTCGTGAACTCCTGCACTGCGACGGGTGGGGGCCGGTTGGTGAGCCTGGGCCTGCTCGTCGGCTCGCTGTTCCATCCCTGAGCGCGGCCGAACTCACAGCAACGCTCCCGGCATTGCAGCGGGAGCGTTGCTGTCTTCCTTCTCTGGGAGGCGGCGTCGCCGACGGAAAGGGGGAGTTCGTGGACGGCACCATTAGTTGTTGACGGGGCAATTACCTCAGAGGGTCGGGCCCCGGCGCGAGGGACTTTCGTCCCGAATCGCCCGGCCGGCACCGGCCTGGTGGTGCTGATAGTGGTCAGGCCAGGTCGTGGACCAGGCGCTCCCGGTACGCGGCGAACGCGTCGTCCGTCACCGGTCGGAGCCGCAGCTCTGGCACGGCCCATCTCCCTGCTGCCGTGGTCGACCGCACCGCGCCAGGAGGGCGCACGGTCGGCCGCACGGCGAGGGTGTTCTCCGGACGAAGGGGCCGGTTGGCCCTAGCCGGGCTCGGCGCCGTCGCACAGGCTGGCCGGTGTGCGGTGAGCTCGACGAGGAGGACCGATGAAGCGCGCGCTCGTCGTGTATGAGTCGATGTTCGGCAACACCCAGACGGTCGCCGTCGCCGTCGCTGACGGCTTGTCCGTGCGGATGACGGTGGACCTGGTGGAGGTCGGCGCCGCCCCCTCGGCGGTCGCCGCCGACGTCGACCTGCTCGTGGTGGGCGGGCCGACGCACGCGTTCGGCATGACCCGACCGAACACCCGGCAGGACGCCGCCAAGCAAGCCGCCCGCCCCGTGGTCTCCCAGGGCGTCGGGATCCGGGAGTGGATCGAGGGGCTGGACAGCGGGTCCGTGCGGGTGCCGGTGGCGACGTTCGACTCGCGGGTCCGGCGGCCTCGGCTGCCCGGATCGGCGGCCCACCGGGCGGCCAAGCGGCTGCGCGGGCTCGGCGGCCGGCTGGCCCTTCCGCCGGAGAGCTTCTGGGTCAACGGGACGGCAGGGCCGATCCTAGACGGCGAGGAGGAACGCGCTCGCCAGTGGGGACTCCGGCTGGCCGCCGCCGTGGCGCCGGCCGAGGGCGAGCACCGGGTGGGCTGACGCTCAGCCCGGAGCGCGCCGTCCGCGCCTGACCAGCAGCACCGCGCTCGCCCCGAGCAGCACGATCCCGACCGCGAAGAACGCCGCGATGGCGCCGAACTGCTCCGCGGCCAGCGTTCCCACGGAACTGCAGCGGCCAAGCCGGCTGCGCCGATCCATGGCCAGGACGCGCCGCGCAGGTACAGCGCCGTGCCGACCACGATCACGCCGAGCAGGACGGCGTACCCGAACGGCACGACCGCGTGCGCGCCCCACTCGACGGGGCCGAAGTCCATCGTGTTCCCGAACTCGTCCACCTCGGGGCCCTCGTGGATCTGGTATTGCGCCGCGAAGGAGCCGACATAGACGAGCGTGAGCAGCCCGAGGCTCAGCGCCACGGTCGGTGCCCCGGCCAGCCGTGGTGCGACCGCCGTCCAGACCATCGCGGTGAGCACGATGGCCACCATCCAGGCCAGGGTCGACACCGAGTCGAACAGCTCCCCGAAGCCGGCCAGGGTGAGGCCGCCGGCGGCGAACACGCCGAGCGTGGGGATCACCCCTCCGGCCACTGCGACGGCGACCGCACACACCGCCAGGGCGACGAGCGCGGAGGGCAGCAGCACGGTCTGGACGTCGGCGTCGTCCAGCACCAGACCGAGCGCCAACGCTGTCAGCGGCGCGGCCAGGACGAGCAGCGCCCCGACCAGTCGGCGGCGAGCAGCGTCTGCGGAGCTTCGCAGGCGGCGCCAACCGCCGGTCGTGGTGCACGCGACAACCAGGGCCACGCCGATCAGCGCGGTCGCACCGGTCAGCGAGACCGTCACCCGGACCGGCAGGCCCATCTGCCGCCAGAAGCGAGCGACCACGAGCAGCCCAGCGGTCACCACGAAGGCCGCGCCCAGGTAGCCGAGGACCTCGGGAAGCCGGGCGCGCGTCGGTGCCTTGGCCGGCGGGGCCTGGGCGGCGAGGACCTCCGCGGCCGCGTCCCGGTTGCGCTCGGCCTCGATCCGCTGGGCCAGGGCCTCGTCGATCACGCCGTTATGCACGAGGCGGGAGAGCGCATGCTCCAGGGACTGATCGTGGGGCGGAGGGACAGTCAGCGACTCGATCATCGGACTCACCTCCGTGACCTGTCCCCAGGACTTCCCTTCCCGGAGGCTCCCGGTAGTGCCGTCCGGCCCGGCCGGACGCGGCCCCGGGTCAGGTGGCTAGCGAGTTCACTAGGCGGGCGAATACCGGTGGCAGTGACTGCGCGGACGGCACGATGGCCCTGCGCACGCTCGAACGCCCGGCGCACCACACCATGGACCCGGTCAGCACGCGGTAGGACCGGGTGATGGTGTTCCACCGCTGCGCGTAGTCCTCGGGGCGGTCGTTCAGGATGCAGTCCACGGCGGCAGCCGCCTCTGCGAAGCCGATCCGGAGCCCCTCCCCGGTGAGGGCATCGACGTACCCCGCGGCGTCGCCGACCAGCAGGATCCGGCCGCTCACCCGGGCCCGGCTCCGTTGCCACAACGGTCCGGCCCCGCGAACGGCGCTGACCGGAGCCGCCCGGGACAGGTGCCGACCGAGTGCGGGCAGCTGGGACAGGGTCCGGTCCAGGTCGAGCGGGCCGGGCCCGAGGACGGCGACACCGACCGTGTCGGGCGCCACGGGCGTGACGTAGACCTCGGCGTCCGGGCCCCAGTGCACCTCGACGAGGTCGGACCACGGAGCGACGCGGTAGTGCCGTCGGAGCCCGTACCGCCGGCTCGGGCCGGGCGGCCGCAGCAGACCCGCTGCCCGCCGGACCGTCGAGTGCAGGCCGTCCGCGCCGATCAGGTGACGGGCCCGCACCCCCGCGGCGCCCACCCACCCGGCGGTCTGTTCCACCTCGGTGACCCGCTGTTCGACGAAGCGCACACCGACCTGCTCGGCCCGCGCGGCCAGCGCCCGATGGAGCTCGGTCCGCCGGACCCCGCGCCCCGGTCCGGTGGCGAACCTGGCCTCGACGTGACGGTCGCCCTGCAGGTAGCGGATCCCGCGGAACGGCATCCCCGCCGGCTGGACGTCGACAGCGGCCAGGGCCGCCACCGCGCCGGGCATGAGCCCTTCCCCGCACGCCTTGTCGACCGGTGTGGATCGTGGCTCGACGACGGTGACCGACAGACCCGCAGACGCCGCGTAGATGGCGCTCATCAGGCCGACCGGACCGCCCCCGACCACGACGAGGTCGATCACCGCGGGCCGCCGCGGCTCTCCGCCAGGGCGGCGTCCTCGGCGCGGACCCGGACGGCGAGCAGCGGCAGGTTCAACGCAGTGAAGGCGGTGGCTGTGATCCAGGCCGAGCCGACGAGCGGAAGCGCGGCGCCCTCCACGACGACGGCCACGTAGTTCGGGTGGCGCAGGAAGCGGTACGGCCCCCGTGCCACGAGCGGCAGATCGGGGACGACGACGACGCGGGTGTTCCAGCGTGGCCCGAGCGAGCGGATGCACCACCAGCGCAGCGCCTGCGACGCCACGACGAGCGTCACCATGGGCACGGCCAGCCGCGGGTCCACGCGTCGTCGTCCCAGCTGGGACTCGGCCAGCGCACCGGCGAGCAGGCCGGAGTGCAGGGCGACCATCAGTGGGTAGTGCCCGGCGCCGAACTCGGCACCGCCCTGTTGCCGGCTCCACCGCAGGTTTCGATGGGAGACGGCGAGCTCGGCGACCCGTTCGGCAGCCACGGCCAGGATGAGCGCGCGGAACGCCGCGGGACCGGTCATCCGCTCACCACTCGAGCAGGACGAGCTCGGAGCAGAAGCCCGGCCCCATCGCCAGCAGCAGCCCGGGGGTGCCCGGCTCGGGCGGAGGGGTGCCGTCCCTTCCGGCGAGGGTGTCCGCGAGCACGTGCAGCACGGAGGAGGACGACAGGTTGCCGATCCGGGCCAGCGAGCGCCAGGTGACGTCGAGCTCGCCGTCGTGGAGGTCCAGCGTGCGTTCCATCGCCTCGAGCACCTTGGGCCCGCCGGGGTGGCAGACCCAGCGGGTGACGTCGGACCCCTTGAGGTCGTGGTCGCCGAGGAAGCCCCCGACGTCCTCGCCCAGGTACCGCTCCACGACGTCCGCGACGCTCGCCGTCAGCACGATCCGAAAGCCGCTGCCGCCGATGTCCCAGCCCATTGTTCGCTGGCTGTCGGGGTACAGCCGGCTGCGCGAGTCGACGACTCTGGGACCGGGCTGGTCCTGGGCGCGGTTCGCACCGACCATGACAACCGCCGCTGCGCCGTCACCGAACAGCCCGCTGGCGACGATGTTCGGCGTCGACAGGTCGTCCCGCTGGACGGTGAGCGAGCAGAGCTCGACGGACAGCAGGACGGCGACGTCGTCCGGGTGGCCGAGCAGGTAGTCGTGCAGCCGGGCCAGTCCCCACGCTCCGGCGACGCAGCCGAGGCCGAACACAGGGATGCGTTTCACGTCCGGGCGCAGCCCCAGCCGGGGAGCCAGCAGGGCCTCGAGCGAGGGCGCGGCGATCCCGGTGACCGAGGCGGTGACCACGAGGTCGACGTCGGCGGGTGCCAATCCGGCCGCCGCCAGCGCCTTGACCATGGCCTGCTCGCCGAGGGCGGTGCCGACGCGGATGAAAGCGTCGTTGGCCGCCGTGAAGCCGTCCAGCCGGGCGTACTCGTCGAGCGGCAGCGCGAGGTGCCGGTGCCGGACCCCGGTGGCCGCGTGGATCCGCTCCGCCAGGGCTCGCTGGCTGCCTGACGGGGTCGCTGCGGAGACGAACGCCTCGGTGATCTCCCGCTGGGCGTAGCCATGCTCTGCGACGACGCCGCTCACCCCAACGATCGTCGCCATCTACACATCCTAGGCGGGGGCGACGGTGAGGGTCGCGTGGAAGCGGGGGTGCAGGCGCAGGGGTGCGCGAGGGCGCCCTCCGTGAACCCGTTGCTCGCCTGGGACGTCGTCCAGGGTGGAGGTGCCCGATGACCCTCGTCGGCAGGATGCTGCTCGCTGTGACGGTCGTCGGCCTGGCCGTCGACGCCTACGTCCATCTCACCCTCGCCAGCACGTACGACGCGGTGCGCGGCACCGTGAGCCAGGGGTAGCTGTTCCCTGTTGAAACGGCGGCAGCCGTCGCCGTGGTGGTGGCCGGGGGCGGGCTGGCGGCGCTGCTGCTCTACCGGTACGTCGACGTGGGCCGGTTGGGGTCGCCCCCCGACATGTACGAGCCGTTCTGGTTCACCGACAAGACCCGGACGGCGGTGGCCCAGGCAGCGGCCACCGCCGCCGCGCTGGTCCTGGTGGTCGTTGGATGGTCCCCGCGCCAGACCGGACGGCAGCGGCCAGGAAGTACGCCGGAGAGTGACCCGTCCCGAGATCTGACGCGAAGATTCGCGGTGCGCTGTACAAATTGCATAAGAAACACGGCGAGCTCCGTGAATCTTCGCGCACCACGGTGCGCCGGAGGCGCCGCGTTGCTGACCTGATGCGTGCCCTGCACGACGAGCACGCGCACGCGCTGTGGTCGTTTCGCGCTGCGCCTGACCGGGGACCGGGCCCATGCGGATGACGTCGTCCAGGAGACCCTGCTGCGGGCCTGGCGCTCGCCGAAGGTGCTCGAGGGTGCGCGGGGACCGACCCGCGGGTGACCCGGTCGTGTACGAGCTGCCGGCGACGCTGGGGCACCCGGATCGTGTTGCGCTGCACCTACTCGTCCGCCGACCGGTACGGGGCGGCCGCGGGCAGCTATGCGCTCGTCGTCCGGGACCGGTCCGGACGGGTCGAGCAGGTGGCCACCTGGAACGCCGTCCCGGGGCAGGAGTCCGTCGTGTCGGCCGCGACGGCCTGGTCGTCCGCCGACATGGCCGTCCTGGAGATCCGGACCGCCGCGGGCTCCCCGGTTCTCACCACCAACCCGTCAGGGTGAGGACGGCCTATACGTCGTCCTGACCCTGACAGTCATAGGACCTGGACGGTGGCGAGCGTGGGGTCGGCCGCGTAGGCGATCCGGGCGCCGTCGGCCCGGGCCTGGCGCAGCGCCCAGACGGCGGCCTCGGTCACCCGCTCCCCGGGGGCCAGCACCGGGACGCCGGGCGGGTACGGCGCGACCAGCTCGGCGCAGACCCGGCCGACCGCGTCCTCGACCGGCAGCGTGCGGTGCGGGGCGAAGAACGCCTCCCGAGGGGAGACCACTTGCTCCGGGTCCACCGACCACGCCGGCGAGGGCCGGACCTCACGCGGCGGACCGGCGCAGCCGCGGACGGCGGCCATCAGCGCGTCGACGAGGGTGCCGATGGTCTGCTCGTCGTCCGCCAGGGTGACCATCGCCACCACGGTGTCCCGGTCGGCCAACTCCAGCGGCATCCGCCGGCCGAGCAGCTGCTCCTCGACCGCGTAGCCGCTCGCCCCGGTGCCAGACAGCAGCAGCACCAGCCGGGTCGGGTCTACCCACGGCCCGTCGAGCACGACCAGCCCGGGGATGGCGGCGGTGAGCTGCCGCCGAGCCTGCGCCACCCGCCGGACCAGGAGGTCCAGCAGGGCGAGCCCGTCGCGGGCGAGCAGCGCCCTGGCGGCGTCGATGCTGGCCAGCACGGCGCCGGCCGGGCTGGTGGTGTGGGTGGCCTCGAAGGCCCGGTCCAGCCGGGCCGGTTCGATCCGGTCCATCCGGGCCAGCACGAGGGCGCCCTGGGTGTACGCCGGGAGGGTCTTGTGCGCGCTCGTCACCAGGGCGTCCGCGCCTTGGGCCAGCGCATGCGCGGGCAGCGCCGGGTGGAAGCCGAAGTGCGCCCCCCAGGCGGCGTCCACGATGAGCGGGACGCCGTGGTCGTGGGCCACCTCGGCGTGGCCGCGCAGGTCGCCGACGCCGCCGACGTACGACGGGTCGCCCAGGAACACCGCCTGGGCGTCTGGGTGCCGTTCGAGGGCCGAACGGACGGCGTCCACCGGCACCTCACCGGGCAGCCCGCTCACCGGGTCCAGCCAGGGCCGCACCCACACCGGCTCCAGCCCGGCGAGCACCAGGCCGAGCAGCAGCGAGCGGTGCAGCGTCCGGGAGACGACCACCCGCCCACCGGGCCGGCCGACCGCGAGCGCCAGCGCCTGGTTGCCGTGCGTGGAGCCGCCGACCGAGAAGCGGCACACGTCCGCACCCCACAGTCGGGCCGCCCGGCGCTCACCCTCGGCCAGCACCCCGGCAGCCAGCCGCGTGGTGTCCACCCCGCCGAACAGGGGCACGTCGCCCCGCACGACGGTGCCGACCAGATTGGTGCGCTGCTTGTGCCCCGGAATGGTGAACGGGAGCGGCTCGGACTCCAGGAAGGACAGGTAGGCGTCCAGCACGGGCGCGTCGGCGCGCAGGCCCAGTGGATCATGCTCGGACGGGCCCATGGCGCAGCAGCATACGAGCGTCCGAGGTGGTCCCGCCGGGGCGCTAGACTGGGTTTCGGACCCTACCGATCGGGGCACACTCCCTTGGTCCTTCGGTCGCTCGACCGGCGCAACAGGTCGGTCAGCCGGGTGGTCGAGGTCACACGGGCGAGCGGGAACGTTTCGCCGGTCCTACGCGTCCTACCTGTCGCTACCCGGGCCATGTCAGCACGGCGCGCGTTGCGCGCACCCCCTGCAAGTCTTCGGAGGAACCTCGCCATGACCGCGCTGCGCGGATTCGGACTCACGTCTCACAGCTACGAGACCGACGAGCACGTCGTCCCGGTGCCGATGACGCCCGAGTCGTACCACTGCCCGGTCGGGCACGTGGTCACCCTGCAGTTCTCCGCAGAGGCCGAGGAGATTCCCGAGACCTGGGACTGCCCCAAGTGCGGCCGTACCGCTCACCGCGACGAGACCGCCGCTCGGCGCCTCGGCGGCACCGCGGACGGGGTCGCGCTGAACTCCCCGCGGACCAGCGCCAGCGGCAAGACTCACTGGGACATGCTGCTCGAGCGCCGCTCGGTCGACGAGCTCGAGGCGCTGCTCAAGGAGCGGCTGGAGCTGCTTCGGGCCTGAGGCCCACCTCGGCGGCCCCGGCCGCCAGCCCGTCGAGGCCGAACGCCTCGACCGGCCCGACCAACCCGGTTCGGATGACGCGGCCGGCCGCGGCCTGTTGGGCGCCCCATGCCAGCAGCTCCGCGGTCAGGCCGTACGGGTCCGGGCCGTCCAGGTCCACCCTGGCCAGCCGCTGCCCACCGCGGTCGAACGCCTCGGCCACGACGTGGGAGCGGGTCTTGGCCCGCGCTCCGGCGTCCGGACCCCCCGTCGACCCGGGAGCCAGCCGCCGCCCGACCCAGCTCAACGCCGCCGGTGCCCCGGGGATCCGGACGACGCCGGACGTGACCAGCGAGAGCACCTGCGCCGGGCGGGCCAGCGGGCCCATCCAGCCCAGGTAGACGTTCACCTCCCGCAGCCGAGGGGCCCACCGGGGGAGCGCCAGCTGCTCGGTGCCGCCGATGGAGACCGCCCGGCGCTGCCCGCCGGGGATGGCGAAGGAGCGCACCCGCGTCGCGGTCCGCTCGGTGACCAGCCGCCCGGACCGCCAGCCGAACGACGCGTCGCTGCTGATGCCGACCGCCGACGCGAGCGTCCCGCCGCTGAGGGCGGCCCGTCCGCCGGTCACGAAGTAGCCCACGTCGACCCGGACGGCGGCGTCCCCGGCTTCGCGCAGGGCCAGCGCCGCCGCCAGGTTCCCCGGCACGTAGTCGTACCCGAACGCGGGGACCATGGCCACCTCGGCGCGCTCGGCCCGCGGCCCCAGCTCCTCGAACAGCCAGCGCAGGAAGCCGGCCTCCCCGGTGGAGTCGAGGTAGGTGGCCCCGGCCTCGAGCGCGGCCGTCGCCGCGGTCCGGCCGTGCTGGGAGAACGGCCCCACGGTGGTCACCAGGACGTCGCCCTCACGCAGCAGGCCGGCCAGCGCGGCCGGGTCGTCGGCGTCGGCCACCGCGGTGGGCGGGTGCCCCCCCAGCGCGGTGGCTACCTCGGCCAGCCGCTGCGGCGAGCGGCCCACGAGCAGCGGCGCCATGCCCCGGCGCAGCATCGCCTCGGCGGTCAGCCGGCCGGTGTAGCCGGTGGCCCCGAACAGCAGCACCCGCGAGGTGCTCACGGTGCGATCCCGCGGCTACCCTCGAAGGCGTGAGCGAGGCACTGCCCGAGCAGACCAGCGACGACACCGACGCCGCCTGGGGCGAGGAGCCCCCGCGGGACGACGACGACGTCGAGCGATACCTGCGTGAGCGCCCGCCCCACCACGGCGACTGACCGTCCGGCTATCAGGGGGTTCAGCCGGTCGGGCCGCTGCTGCCACGCTGGGCGCGCAGCTCGTCGGCGATCTCCTGCAGCAGGTCGACCTCGGACTTGACGTCCGGGGTCGGCTCCTCCTTCGCCGCCCGGCGTGCCGCCAACGCGTTCATCGGGACCACGACGATGAAGTAGATCACGACCGCGATGATCAAGAAGTTGATCAGTGCGGTCAGGACCAGCCCGATGCTGAAGTCGGCGCCGTTGATCGTGAACGTGCCCACCGAGTCCAGGTTCGGCTTGCCGAAGATGGCCGCGACGAGCGGGTTGATCAGACCGTCGAGCAGCGCCTTGACGACGGCAGCGAACGCAACGCCGATGACGAAGGCGACGGCGAGGTCGATGACGTTGCCGCGCATGATGAACTCGCGAAACCCCTTGATCATCTGAACCTCCTTGGGCGGCGGCCGCCCTTCGGTCATCGACGCTAGTGCATCGGCGTGGTCACCGCCGGGGGATGAGCACGACGGACAGCCGGGCGCTGACGGCGGCTGCTGCGAGGTCGTTGGCCGCCCGCGGGGCTACCGCGAGCAGCACGAGGGTGCCCTCGCCGACGCCCCGCGTGGACGGGACCGCGAGCACCCGGGCGGCCGCGGCCACGACCCGGGACAGCACCGGTCGCACGGGCGCTGGGCCGGTCGGTTCGGTCATGGCCTGACCGACCGGATCCGGGGCGCTCGCCGCGAGCACGTCGACGACGTCCCCCGCGCGGAGCAGTGCCGAGACGCCGTCGTCGGCCAGCCGTACCGGCGCGGCGACCAGGCCGGCAGCATCGCCGAGCAGCCCCGCCCCGACCAGCCGGACGTCGGTGAGCGGCTCGCCCCTGCGCACCGCGCCGGCCGCTGCGGCGCCGACGAGCGCAGCCGGCTCGGCCGCCTCCGGAAGGGCCTGCACCAGCAGATCCTCGGTAGTCAGCGCCGCCCCCGGGCCGAGATCGCGGGCCGCCACGACGACGTCGGCGGTCGGGGCCGGGGCGGGTGCCAGCACCGACAGCGCGGCGGCCACCGACCCGGCGGCCAGCCCGGCCGCGAGCAGCCTTCGGTGCCGGGCCACAGCCCGGCGCAGCGACGCGGCCACCGTGCGCCGGCCGCCGGGGCTCATGGCAGCTCGAAGGGCAGCCGGATGCCGTCGAGGGCGGTGGCGCAGGCGCAGTCGCGCTGCACGGGAAGCGCCGGGACCATGGCCAGCAGCAGGTCGCGCACCCGCTCCACGTTGCGGGCGAACGCCTCCAGCACCTCGGTGTGGCTGACCCCTTGCCCCTGCTCGACCCCGGCGTCGAGGTCCGTGACGACGGCGATCGAGGTGTAGCACAGCGCCAGCTCGCGGGCGAGGGTCGCCTCGGGGTGGCCGGTCATGCCGACGACCGACCAACCATTGCCGCTGAACCACCACGACTCGGCCCGGGTGGAGAACCGGGGCCCCTGGACGACGACGAGGGTGCCGCCGTCGACCGGCAGCCAGCCGGCCTGCCGGGCCGCGGCGAGCGCGACCGCGCGGCCGTTCACGCAGTACGGGTCGGCGACCGAGACGTGCACCGCGCCCTCGTCGTAGAAGGTCTGCTCCCGACCAGCCGTCCGGTCCACGAACTGGTCCGGGACCACCAGCGTGCCCGGGCCGAGCTCGGGCCGCAGCCCGCCCACCGCGGACGGGCCCAGGACCTGCCGGACGCCGACCGTCCGCAGCGCCCACAGGTTGGCCCGGTAGTTGATCTTGTGCGGCGGAAGCCGGTGGTCGCGGCCGTGCCGGGGCAGGAAGGCGACCCGCCGGTCGCCGACCTCGCCGATCATCAGCCGGTCGCTGGGCGGGCCGTACGGGGTGTCGACGGAGACCTCGTCGAGGCGGTCGAGCAGCGCGTAGAGCCCGGACCCGCCGATCACGCCGATCTCGGCGGTGGGGCCGTCGTAGCCGGTGGCCTGGTCGCTCATGCGGCGAGGTTAGCGGCGCTCCCGGGCTCGGCGGTGGCGATGTCCACAGCCGCCCGTCGGGTCAGGACGCCGGTGCGGACGGTGTGGACGACGACGGGGTCGTCGCGACCTCCTTGGTCGCTGGCTTGGCGACCTCCTTCGAAGCGGGCTTGGCGGCTTCGGCGGCGGTCTTGCCCTCGGCGGAGCTGCGGCTGTCGGTGCGGTAGAAACCGGACCCCTTGAACACCACCCCGACGCTGGAGAACAGCTTGCGCAGTGGTCCGCCGCAGCTGGGGCACTCGGTGAGCGGGTCGTCGTCGAAGGACTGCACGGCCTCGAGCGGCTCGCCGCACGCGGTGCAGCGGTACTGGTACGTGGGCACGGCAGGCTCCGGCTGGTCGACTGGTTGGCACTCAGGTGCGTCGAGTGCTAATCCTAGCCGACGATCCGGGGACGTAGGCTCCGCTCGTGGCCCGAGACCTCGACGTCCTCGCCGTGATCGCGGCCGGGGGCGTCGTGGGGTCGCTGACCCGGTGGGGGATCGCCTCCGCGCTGCCCCACCGCGGCAGCGCCTACCCGTGGGCCACCTTCGTCGAGAACGTCATGGGGTGCCTGCTGCTCGGCGTCCTCATGTGGTTCGTCGTGGAGGTCTGGATCGTCGGCCGGTACGTGCGGCCGTTCCTCGGCGTCGGCGTCCTCGGCGGGTTCACGACGTTCTCGACGTTCTCGGTCGAGACCACTGGCCTGCTGCGGGACGGCGCCGTCGGCACGGCCGCGCTCTACATGGTCGGCAGCGTGCTCGCCGGGCTGCTCGCGGTCCGGCTCGGCCGGGTGCTCGCCGCGGCCGCCGTCCCCCGAAGGAGGGCCTGATGGAGATCGCCGGTCCCGCGCTGCGGCTGACCGTGGTGCTGGGCGAGTCCGACCAGTGGCACCACAAGCCCGTCTACACCGAGATCGTGCACCGGGCACACTCGGCCGGGATGGCCGGCACGTCGGTGTTCCGGGGGATCGAGGGGTACGGGCGCGCCAACCACATCCACACCACCCGCATCCTCAGCCTGTCCGAGGACCTGCCGGTGACCGTCGTCATCGTGGACGCCGAGGAGAAGGTCCGGGCCTTCCTGCCCGAGCTGGAGGAGCTGCTCACCGGGGGGCTCGCGATCGTCGAGCCGGTCGAGGTCGTGCGGTACGTGTGAGCCTGCCCGACGTCCTGCTGGTCAGCGCCGGCGCCGCCGTGGGCGCGCCGCTGCGCTATCTGACCGACCGCGCGGTGCAAGGCCGCACCGATGCGACCTTCCCGTGGGGGACCTTCACGGTCAACGTGCTCGGCTCCTTCGTGCTCGGAGTGGTCGCGGGGCTGGCCGTGCGTGACCTCACCCTGCTCGCCGGGGTGGGGTTCTGCGGGGCCCTCACGACGTTCTCGACCTTCGGCTACGAGACCGACCGGCTCGCCGCCGCCGGTTCCCGGCTGACCGCGGCGGTGAACGTGGGCCTCACGGTGGTCGCGGGACTGGCCGTCGCGACGCTCGGGTACGTCCTCGGCACCCACCTGTGAGGTTGCCCCGCTCGGCGACGGGGCGCGGCGCTACGGTCGCCCCCTGGGTCGTCGTGCGGGACGTCGTCGTTCGCCGACCGTGCTGGCCTTCCTGGCCGGCTTCGTGGCGCTGCTGGTCATCATCGGGACGATCGGTGCGATGTGGATCACCCGGCGGTCGTTCCCGCAGACCTCGGGGACGATCACCGCGCCGGGGCTGAGTCACAGCGTCGAGGTCATCCGCGACTCATACGGGGTGCCACAGGTCAGCGCGGACACCTCCGCCGACCTGTTCTACGCGCAGGGCTACGTCCAGGCGCAGGACCGGTTCTGGGAGATGGACTTCCGCCGGCACATCACCGCCGGACGGCTGGCCGAGCTGTTCGGCAAGGACCAGGTCGAGACCGACACGTTCGTCCGCACCCTCGGCTGGCGGCGGGTCGCCGAGCAGCAGCTGCCGTTGCTCGACCCGCGCACCCGGGCTGCGCTGGACGCCTACACCAAGGGCGTCAACGCCTACCTGTCCACGCACTCCAAGAGCGAGATCAGCCTGGAGTACGTCGTCCTGGGCTGCAGAACAGCGGCTACACGATCGAGCCGTGGACGCCGGTGGACTCCATCGCCTGGCTCAAGGCGATGGCCTGGGACCTGCGTGGCAACATGGAGGACGAGATCGCGCGGTCGATCACCGCGGCCCGGGTCGGCGTCACCCGCACCGAGCAGCTGTACCCAGGCTACCCGTTCGACCGGCACCAGCCGATCGTCATCCAGGGCGCCGTGGTCAACGGAGTCTTCGAGCAGAACGCGGCGGTGACCGAGCCGGTGCCGGCGGCAGCCCGCCCGGCGTTCACCGCGGCGCTGGAGCGGGTCCAGGCGTCGGTCAGCTCGCTGCCGACCCTGCTCGGCACCGGCGGTGGCATCGGCTCGAACTCGTGGGTCGTGTCCGGCAGCCGGACGACGACCGGCAAGCCGATCCTGGCCAACGACCCGCACCTGGCACCGATGATGCCGTCGCTGTGGTACCAGATGGGGCTGCACTGCCGGGTGCTGTCGTCGTCCTGTCCGTTCAACGTCGCCGGCTACACGTTCTCCGGCGTGCCCGGGGTGATCATCGGACACAACAACCGGATCGCCTGGGGGTTCACCAACCTCGGCCCGGACGTCAGTGACCTCTACCTCGAGCAGCTCCAGGGCAACCAGTACCTCGTAGACGGCACGCCGCGCCCCCTCATCGTGCGCACCGAGCAGGTCAAGGTGGCCGGCAGCTCCCCGGTGACCATCACCATCCGCTCCACCAACAACGGTCCGCTGATCTCCGACGCCAGCACCGACATCAAGGACGCCGGCACGGCCGCCCCGGAGGCCAGGGGGCACAGCGACGTCGGGGTGGCGCTGCGCTGGACGGCGCTGGACCCGGGCCGTACCGCTGACGCGCTGCTGGCCCTAGACGGCGCGCAGAGCTGGACCGACTTCCGGGCGGCAGCCCAGCTGTTCGCGGTGCCGGCGCAGAACCTGGTCTACGCCGACGTCGACGGCAACATCGGCTACCAGTCACCCGGCAAGATCCCGGTCCGCGGCGCTGGTGACGGGCGGTGGCCGGCGCCCGGCTGGGACAGCCGCTACGACTGGACCGGGTACATCCCGTTCGCCGCGCTGCCCAGCGTGGAGAACCCGCCGGACGGCTACATCGTGACCGCCAACAACGCAGTGGTCGACACCCGCACCTACCCCTACCTGCTCACCGACGACTGGTCCTACGGCGCCCGCAGCCAGCGCATCGTCGACCCGCTCAAGGGCGCGACCCGGCCGCTGGACGTCGCCTCGATGGGTCGCATCCAGATGGACAACCGCAGCGAGATGGCCGCGTTCCTGACCCCGAAGCTGCTGCAGGTGACCGGGCTGTCCGACCTCGCGGCCAAAGCGCAGGCCGGACTGCGGGGCTGGGACTACACCTCGCCCGAGTCGTCGACCGCTGCCGGCTACTACAAGCGGTCTGGAAGCAGCTGCTGGACCGGATGTTCAACGACGAGGTGCCGGCCAACGCCCGCGCCGACGGCGAGGACCGCTGGTTCGAGGTGGTCCGCACCCTGTGGTACAGCCCGAACGACCCATGGTGGGACGACGTCCGCACCCCGCAGCGGGAGACCCGCGACGACGCCGTCCGCGCCGCCATGGATGCCGCGGCCGCCGATCTGGGAGCGCGGCTGGGCAGCGATCCCTCGCGCTGGCAGTGGGGCACCCGGCACACGCTCGAGCTGACCAACCAGTCGTTCGGGACCTCCGGCATCGGACCGGTCGAGTGGCTGTTCAACCGAGGTCCGCTCAAGGTGGGCGGCGGCTCCTCGATCGTGGACGCCACCGGCTGGACGCCGTACGAGGGCTACCAGGTCGACTGGGTGCCCTCGATGCGGATGGTCGTCGACCTGGCCGACCTGGACCGCTCCCGCTGGGTCAACCTGACGGGTGCGTCCGGGCACGCGTTCAACCCGCACTACTGGGACCAGGCCGAGCTGTGGCGCACAGGTCAGCAACGCGGCGCCTCCGGCGCACCGTGGTGCGCGAAGATTCACGGCGCTCGCCGTGTTTCTTATGCAATTTGTACAGCGCACCGCGAATCTTCGCGTCAGAGCACGCCGTTCCCGTTCAGCCGGACGGCGGTGGAAGTGGCGAAGAAGGACACGCTGGTGCTGCAGCCGTCGTCCTGACGGGCTCCATCGCGCTACAGGGCGATGTGCCACCGCAGGGCGTGCATCACCCCGGTGATGGCGGCGACCGTGAGCAGCAGCATCAGCGAGAAGCCGAGCAGCTGGGTGTCCCCCTCGAACGGCGCGCGGGCCAGCAGCCAGTCCTGCAGCGTGCCGTTGCCGACCGGGGTGTCCCTCGCGACCGTGAGCAGGATGTGCTCGCTGAAGTAGACGACCAGGGCGTTGCGGCCCAGCGCCACGAACGGCCAGCTGAGCACCGCCCGGACCCGGTCGAGGGCCACCCGCTCCGGCCGGCCGCCGAGGTCGAGCAACGCGACGGCCAGCGCCAGCCCGGTCAGCGCCGTACCGGCCGCGATGAGCGAGAACGACGGCGTGTGCAGCCGCTTGTTGTACGCCCAGACGTCGTCGGCGAGCAGGCTGGCCGCCGCCAGCACCCCGCCGGCCAGGGCGAGGAGGGCGACCGTGCTGACCGCCGGCGGCCGGCGCAGCCGAAGCGCCCGACCGGCGAGGTAGCCGACCAGCACCAGCCCGGTGGCCGCCCCGAGCACGGCCAGTCCCTCGGGGTCGTAGTTGAGCCGGCCGGCGCCGTACACATGACTGATGCCGAGCAGGTTCACGTCCCACGAGTGGTACGAGCTGCACTGGTCCACGCCGAGGCAGACGTCGGCACGTCGCAGCAGCCCGACGCCGTACGCGGCCACCGCGGCTAGGGCGATCAGTGCGATGACCACCGGCCGGTCGTCGTCCGACCCGATCCGGCTGAGCAGTACGACGAGTGCCGCGAGCGCGCCGGTCAGCCCGATCAGCTGCAGCACGCCCGTCAGCCGCAGCTGGGACAGGTCGGCCCACGAGGCACCGATCGCGTTGTAGACAGCACCAAGCACGAGCAAGGCGAGCAGCCGCCGGACCAGCCGCAGCCGCACCGCCGCGGTGGTCGGCGGGCGCAGCATCAGGGCCAGGCTGGCCCCGCTGGTGACCAGGAAGGTGGGCAGGATCAGGTCGGAGAAGGTCAGCCCGTCCCAGGTCGCGTGCCGCATCAACGGGTAGGTGGTGGCGTCACCGATCGGCGGGGTGAACAGCATGAACGCCAGCACCGCGCCCCGGAAGGCGTCCACACCGCGCAGCCGCCGGTGGCGCAGCACGTCCTGCTTCTCGCCGGACATGCCGCGCCTACCCCAGGCCGAGGCGGACGGTGCGGGTCGGGGTCACCGCCGCGTCGACCGGGTGGTCGTGCGGCTCCATCGGGACGTCGTCCACCAGCTCGTGGTCGAAGACCAGGGCGACCACGGGTGTCCTGGGGCGCAGCAGCACCAGCGCCCGGTCGTAGTAGCCGGCCCCCTTGCCCAGCCGCTGCCCGGCCGGTCCGATCGCCAGCGCCGGGGCGAGCACCAGGTCGGCCGAGCCGATCGCGTCGAACCCGAGCCGGTCGCCGTCCGGCTCCCGCAGCCCCATGGCGGCCGGCACCAGGTCGGCGTCGCCGGTGTCTGTCGACCAGTCCAGCCGGCGCTCCTCGGCGACCACCGGCAGCAGCACCCGCACGCCGCGGGAGCGCAGCCGGCGCCGGATCTCCTGCGTCGGCGGCTCGCTACCCACCGAGGCGTACAGGGTGACCGTGGTGGCGGCCGCCAGCTCGGGCAGCGCGTCGACCTGGTCGGCCAGCCCGAGAGCCGCCGCGGCCAGCTCGTCCGCGCCTAGCGAGCGGCGCCGGGCGGTCAGCCCGGCCCGCAGCGCCGCCTTCTGCTCCGACCTCGTCGCCATCCGGCCATCATGCCGCGGACCAGCGTCTAGGGTTCACCCCATGCGCGTGACCAAGGCGGTGATCCCCGCCGCTGGCCTCGGGACCAGGTTCCTGCCAGCCACCAAGGCGACCCCCAAGGAGATGCTCCCGGTCGTCGACAAGCCCGCGATCCAGTATGTCGTCGAGGAGGCCGCTGCGGCCGGTCTCACCGACGTGCTCATGGTGACCGGCCGCAACAAGCGGGCCCTGGAGGACCACTTCGACCGGGCCGTGGAGCTGGAGCGGACCCTCGAGGCCAAGGGCGACACCGAACGGCTGGACCTCGTGCGGCACGCCAGCGGGCTGGCGCGCATGCACTACGTCCGGCAGGGGGACCCGCTCGGGCTGGGGCACGCCGTGCTGTGCGCCGAGCAGCACGTCGCCGACCAGCCGTTCGCCGTCCTGCTCGGCGACGACCTGATCGACCCGCGCGACCCGCTGCTCACCCGGATGGCCGCGGTGCGCGAGGCCTCGGGCGGCTCGGTGGTGGCGCTCATGGAGGTGCCCCGCGATCAGATCCACCTGTACGGCTGCGCCGCGGTTAAGCCCACCGACCAGCCGGATGTCGTCGAGATCACCGACCTGGTCGAGAAGCCGGCCGCCGACGAGGCGCCGTCCAGCTACGCGGTGATCGGCCGGTACGTGCTCGACCCGGCCGTCTTCGGCGCGATCCGGTCGATCGGCCCGGGCCGCGGCGGCGAGATCCAGCTCACCGACGCGCTGCGGCAGCTGACCGCCACCGACCCGGACCTCGGGGGCGGGGTTCGAGGGGTGGTGTTCAGCGGCCGCCGGTACGACACGGGCGACCGGCTGGACTACCTCAAGGCGGTGATCCGGCTGGCCTGCGAGCGACCCGACCTCGGGCCGGAGCTGACCGCCTGGCTGGCCGACTTCGTGGCCGGGCAGGAGCGCTCGTGAAGAGCGTCGACCAGCACCAGGCCGACTGCCTGGACGTCGTCCGCCCGCTGGGCTCGCTGGACCTGCAGCTGCTGGACGCGCACGGCTGCATCCTGGCCGAGGACGTCGTCGCCCCCTGGGACCTGCCGCCGTTCGACAACTCCTCGATGGACGGCTACGCGGTGCTGGCCGCGGACGTCGCCGGTGCCAGCGGCGAGGCGCCGCTGAGCATCCCGGTGCTGGGGGACATCCCGGCCGGGCACGCGGCCGCCATGGCGCTGCGCCCCGGCACCGCCATGCGGATCATGACTGGGGCCCCGATGCCCCCGGGTGCGGACGCCGTCGTCCCGGTGGAGTGGACCGACGGCGGGGTCGCCCAGGTGTCGATCACCCAGCCGGCCGCCGTCGGCGAGTACGTGCGCCCTGCCGGTGGCGACGTGCGAGCCGGGGAGATGGTGCTCGCGTCGGGAACCCGGCTGGGGCCCGCGCAGCTCGGCCTGCTGGCCGCCGTCGGGCGGGACCGCGTGGTGTGCCGGCCCAAGCCGCGGGTCGTGGTCCTGTCGACCGGGTCCGAGCTGGTCGACCCTGGCCAGCTGCTGCAGCCGGGCCAGATCAGCGAGTCGAACAGCTTCATGCTGGCGACCGCCGCCAAGGAGTCCGGCGCGGTGGCCTACCGGGTGGGGACGGTGCGGGACGACCCGCGCGGGCTGCTCGACGCGATCGAGGACCAGCTGATCCGCGCCGACCTGGTGATCACCACGGGCGGGGTCAGCGCCGGTGCCTACGACGTCGTCAAGCAGGTGCTGCAGCGGCTGGGCACGGTCACCTTCGACAAGGTGGCCATGCAGCCGGGCATGCCCCAGGGGTTCGGGACCGTCGGCCCGGACTCCACCCCGATCTTCACCCTGCCCGGCAACCCGGTGAGCGCCTACGTCTCGTTCGAGGTGTTCGTGCGCCCGGTGCTGCGCAAGATGCTCGGCGTGGAGCCGCTGCACCGGCCCACGGTGCGGGCGGTCTGCGCCACGGCGATGCAGTCCCCGGCGGGCAAGCGGCAGTTCGCCCGCGCGCAGCTGTCGGTGGAGGACGGCCGCTACGTGGTGCGGCCGATGTCCGCGCAGGGGTCGCACCTGATCAACGACCTGGCGCACGCCAACTGCCTGGTCATCGTCCCCGAGGACGTCACCGAGGTGCCGGCCGGCGGCGCCGTGACTGTCATGGTCCTGGAGCGGCGGCTGTCATGACCGGCGGCTTCACCCACCTCGACGAGTCCGGCGCGGCCCGCATGGTCGACGTGTCCGGCAAGGACGTCACGGCGCGGACTGCGACGGCCACCGGCGCGGTCCTGGTGTCCGCGGAGGTGGTGCGGCTGCTGCGCGAAGGCGGCCTGCCCAAGGGGGACGCGCTCGCGGTGGCCCGCATCGCCGGCATCCAGGCGGCCAAGCGGACGCCGGACCTGGTGCCGCTGTGCCACCCGATCGCGATCCACGGGGTGGCCGTCGACCTCAAGGTGCGCGACGACCGGGTCGAGGTGTCCGCGACGGTGCGCACCGCCGACCGGACCGGGGTCGAGATGGAGGCGCTCACCTGCGTGGCGGTCGCGGGCCTGGCGCTCATCGACATGGTCAAGGCCGTCGACCCGGCCGCGGTGATCACCGACGTGCGGGTGGAGGAGAAGACCGGGGGCAAGACGGGGCGCTGGGTCCGTGGCGAGAGCGGTCCGGAGTGAGAGCGCTCGTGGTCACCTGCTCGAACCGGGCGGCGGCCGGCGTCTACCCGGACCGCAGCGGACCGGTCGCGGTGGAGCGGCTGGCCGCGCTCGGCTTCGAGGTGGACGGCCCGCAGGTCGTGCCCGACGGGCCGCCGGTCGAGGCCGCGCTGGTGGCCGCCGTGGCGGCTGGCTACGACGTCGTTCTGACCACCGGCGGGACCGGGCTGTCCCCGACCGACCGGACACCCGAGCACACCCGACACGTGATCGAGCGGGAGGTGCCGGGGCTGGCCGAGGCGATCCGGGCCCGTGGCGTCGCCGCAGGGGTGCCGACCGCGGCGCTGTCCCGGGGGATCGCCGGGCTGGCCGGCCGCACGCTGGTGGTCAACCTGCCCGGATCGAGTGGGGGCGTCCGCGACTCGATGGCCGTGCTCGAGCCGGTGCTCGTGCACGCCGTCCAGCAGGTCGCCGGGGGTGACCACTGACCCGGGGCTGGCCGGTCGAGCTGGCCGACCCCCCGGTGGGGCTGCGCCCGATCCGGATGCTCGACCGGCGCGTGTGGCGGGACACCCGGGCCCGGAACGCGGCCTGGCTGCGGCCGTGGGACGCGACCTCCCCCGAGCCGGCGTCGGACACCCCGCCGACCTACGGGGCAATGGTCCGCGCCATGCACGCCGAGGCCAAGGCCGGGCACATGCTGCCGTTCGTCGTGACCTACCACGACCGGTTGGTGGGGCAGGTGACCGTCGGCGGCGTCACCTGGGGCTCGCTGCGCGGCGCGCACCTCGGCTACTGGGTCGACCGGGACGTCGCCGGCCGGGGGATCATCCCGACCGCCGTCGCGCTGGCCACCGACCACTGCTTCGCGATCGGCCTGCACCGGATCGAGATCAACATCCGGCCGGAGAACGCGGCGTCGCTTCGGGTGGTGGAGAAGCTGGGCTTTCGCGAGGAGGGGCTGCGGCCGAGGTACCTGCACATCGACGGGTCCTGGCGGGACCACCTGTCCTTCGCCCTGACCGCCGAGGAAGTGGGCGACGGGCTGCTGGCCCGATGGCACCGATCGCGTGACCAGGCACGCTGACAGGGTGGAATGACTGTGAATCGCGCGACACACCGGCCACGGTGCGTGAGCAATGACGTTTCTCCGCTTAACGTTCCCAGGCGTGAGCAGCGGCTTGATCTACGCGGTGATCGTCGGGCTGTGGGCGGTTGTCCTGGTCCCGATGTGGCTGCGCCGGCACGACGAGGCCAGCGAGTCCCGCTCCGTGGACCGGTTCGAGGGCGCCATGCGCACGCTGTCTAGGCGCTCCGGCTCGGCCGACCGGCGCGAGGTGCTGGTTCCCCGTCGGGCCAGCGTCGCGCTGCGACCGGACGGCGTCCCCGCGCAGGACGCGCGGGCCCGTGCGGCGGCCCGGCGCCGCCGGACCAGCCTGACGCTGCTCGGCCTGCTGCTGGTGACGGCGGGGCTGGGTTTCCTCGGGGTGCTGCCGATCTGGCTGGTCGTCGTCCCGCTGCTGCTGGCCGTCGGGTTCGGCTGGCAGTCCCACGTGGCGACCCAGCGGGCGGCCGCGCAGGCGACCGCCGCCCGGCGGGCCCGTGCGGCCCAGTCCCGGCGGCTGCGCGAGGAGTCGGTCGAGGCCCGGCTGGCCGGTCGGCCGGCTCGCCGCCCCGCGACGGCCCCGGTGGTCGAGCCCGTGGTGGCCGTGGTCGAGCCCGCCGTCGCGGACGAGGCGCTGTACGACGCCGTCGCCGAGCACGTGTGGGACCCGGTCCCGGTCCCGCTGCCGACCTACGTGACCGCGCCCAAGGCCCCGCGCTCGGTGCGCGTCATAGACCTCACCAAGCCCGGGGCGTGGACGTCGGGTCACCTGGAGGTCCAGGACCCGGCCGCTGCCGCGCTCGACGCCGCGGAGGGGCACGCGGTGGCCGAGGGCGCGGCCCCGGGCGACCCGAACGGGATCGTGGTCGGCGAGGTGCTGGTCGAGCGCCTGCGCGCCGTCAACGAGTAGCGCTGGGGCCGGGGCCGGCGCCGATTCGGGCGCGAGGCCCTCTTGTTGGTATTCTCGGCACCCGTCTGGGGCTGTAGCGCAGCTGGTAGCGCACCTCGTTCGCATCGAGGGGGTCAGGGGTTCGAGTCCCCTCAGCTCCACCCAGCACACACGCCATCGGCGCACCGGGTGGGTGTGTCAACCGCCTCGTGCGGTGGGCCGATCCCCAACCGGGTGCGCCGACTCGAGCTCGACGAAACAGGCCCGGGTCCGCGCACCTCGCTCGGCGCACGGACCCGGGCCCTTGAACAGCCTCCCCGGGGCTGTCACTGCCTGATGAACGCTGGCACGATGTCGCCCGTGCGGTCGGGCAGCGGAGCCGCCTGAATTGGCGCGAAGCCCTCGGTGATCGACCGGACGCACAGTCCGCTGGGCAGCAGGTCGGTGCCGTCGAAGGCGGCCACCGGGTAGTAGACCGCTGCGTGCTGCTTCGCCAGCGCGATCTGCTCAGCCTCGGTCAGGGCGGTTGTCGACCCGCCCCGGAAGAACAGCGCCCAGGCTCCGACAGCCAGGGCGGCAATGACGATGATCAGGCCGATCACCAGGGCCACGATGCGCCCGGCCCGGCGCTGACGAACAGGCGTCGGGGTGACGACGGGCGTCGGGGTGACCGTGGTCGTCGGGCCATGCAGAACGGTGCTCATGATTCCCTCCTCCACGGGTCTTTCCTCATCCGCTGACACCTTCAGGGTGCGCTGACGGTGGGGTCGGCCGCTTCCGGGAAACCACTAGGGTTCCCGGCCGGAGGACCGGGGGGTCCGGTCAGATCCAGCCGCGGAACCACAGCCGCCGCAGCCACTGGGCGTACGGCAGCTGGTCGCCGACGAGCAGCGGCCAGATCCAGGCGGTGTTCGCGAGCACCAGCAGCAGGTACGCCCCCACCGCCGCGGCTCCCCAGGTGCGCCGCGGCGAGCTGCGGGCCGGTCCGAGGATCGCGCCGAGCGCCAGCATGAGGGCGAGGGCCAGGAACGGCGCGAACACCACCGAGTAGGACGTGAACACCGTGCGGTTGCTGTAGAGGATCACCCAGGGCAGCCAGCCGGCGGCCACGCCCATGAGCACGGCGCCGGCCCGCCAGTCCCGCGCGGCGGCCCAGCGCCACAGCGTCCAGACCAGGGCCAGGGTGGCCCCCCACCACAGCAGCGGCGTGCCGAGGGCGATCACCTCGCTGACGCAGGACGTGGACGTGCACCCGTGCTGGCCCTGCTGCACGTTGTCGGTCCAAAAGGCGGTCGGGCGGATCATCAGCAGCCAGCCGATGGGCTTGGCCGCGTAGTTGTGCGGCGTGGTCAGGCCGGTGTTGAAGTGCAGCATCTCCGCGTGGTAGTGCCACCAGCTGCGCAGCGCGGCCGGGATGAACGGGAACGACGTCGTCCGGCCGACGGCCCAGGTGCGGTCCCATCCGCCCGACGTGGCGAACCAGCCGGTCCAGCTGACGACGTACACGGCGACGGTCACCGGCACCGTGGACACGAACGCCGGGACGGCATCGCGACGCAGCATGGCCAGCAGCGGACGCCGGATGCCCACGGCCCGCCGGGCGCCGGCGTCCCACAGCACGGTGAGGATCCCAAAGCCGGCCAGGTAGAACACGCCGTTCCACTTGGTGGCACAGGCCAGGCCGAGCAGCACGCCCATGGCTAGCCGCCACGGGCGCAGCCCCATCCGGGGGCCGCGGTCACCGTCGGGCAGCGGCTCGTCCGGGCGGGCCTCGGCCCAGGTGGCGAGCCGCGAGCGCATCCAGTCGCGGTCCACGAGCAGCGCGCCGAACGACGCGAGTACGAAGAAGGCGACGATGCCGTCCAGGATCGCGGTCCGGCTGAGCACGATCGACAGGCCGTCCAGGGCCAGCAGCAAGCCGGCGATGGTCCCCAGCAGGGTCGAGCGGGTGAGCCGGCGCCCGATCCGGGCCACCATGAGCACGACCAGGGTGCCGAGCGCGGCCGTCATGAACCGCCAGCCGAACGGCGTGACGCCGAAAACCCACTCGCTGAACCCGATCAGCCACTTGCCGATGGGCGGGTGCACGATGAACGACCCCTGGCCGGTGAACACGTTCGTGTCGCCCTTGAGGATCAGGTCGTTGGCGTTGGAGATGGTCTGCTGCTCGAACCCGAACCGCCACAGCGCGAGGCCGTCCTTGGCGTAGTACGTCTCGTCGAACGAGAACGCGTGCGGGTGCCCGAGGTTGACGAAGC
The DNA here is from genome assembly GCA_036510875.1 of Actinomycetes bacterium. Classification (NCBI taxonomy): domain Bacteria; kingdom Bacillati; phylum Actinomycetota; class Actinomycetes; species Actinomycetes bacterium. The sequence continues at coordinate 11,928 of DATCDE010000351.1, read as the reverse complement.
GCAGGATGCCGCCGACCAGGGTGACCGCCAGTGGCCCGAGCCAGCCCCACCAGCCGTCGTCCGGCATGGGGGCGGCGAGGCGGCGCCGCACCGACGACGCGTCCGGCCCGGCTGGCAGGCGGCGGGCGTGCCGCGGGCCGGCTTGTTCCTGCGGCTCCTCGGCCACCGTCGTCGTCACCGGGACATCGTATGGAGCAGGCGGCCCTCGGCCGCGGACCGACCGGCTGACGGGGCCCTGACAGGATGAGCGGGTGAGCGGGCTGCTGGTGCTGGCCGGGACGCCGATCGGCGACCCCGGCGACGCGACCCCACGGCTGGCCGAGGAGCTCGCCACCGCCGACGTGGTGGCCGCCGAGGACACCCGGCGGCTGCGCCGGCTCACCGCCGCGCTGGGCGTCGTCCCGGCCGGGCGGGTCGTCTCCTACCACGAGCACAACGAGGCCAGCCGGACCCCCGAGCTGGTGCAGGAGCTGCTCGCGGGGCAGCGGGTGCTGCTGGTGACCGACGCCGGGATGCCGTCGGTGTCCGACCCCGGGTACCGGCTGGTGCGCGCCGCCGTGGACGCCGGCGTCCGAGTCAGCGCCGTGCCCGGCCCCAGCGCGGTGCTCACCGCGCTGGGGGTCTCCGGGCTGCCGGTGGACCGGTTCTGCTTCGAGGGCTTCCTGCCGCGTAAGCCGGGGGAGCGGGCGGCGCGGCTGCGCGCGCTGCTCGACGAGCCGCGGACGATGGTGTTCTTCGAAGCGCCGCACCGGCTGGGCAAGACCCTGGCCGCGATGGCCGAGGCGTTCGGGCCGGAGCGGCCCGGCGTGGTCTGCCGCGAGCTAACCAAGACCTACGAGGAGGTCCGCCGGGGCGGCCTGGCCGAGCTGGCCGAGTGGTCCGTGGACGGCGTCCGCGGCGAGGTCACCGTGGTGGTTGGCGGCGCACCGGCCGGCTCCGAGGCGACGACCGACCCGGCCGAGCTGGCCGCGCGGGTGGCCCGGCTGGAGACCGAGGGGCAGCCGCGCAAGGCGGCCATGGCCGCGGTGGCCGCGCAGGCCGGTGTTCCCAAGCGGGTGGTCTACGACGCCGTGCTCGCCGCCCGCGGCTGAGCTGCGGGACCAATGACCGTTGGCGCGGTCGTGATTCGCGTCACACGATGGGAACCGACCCAGGTTGGGAGGTGACCGGTGATGCGAGACCTCCAGCGCAGCTATGAGGCGTTCCAGTTCGCCTGTCCGGCCTGCGACACCCGATGGTGCCGCGTCTACGAGGTCACCACCCACGCCAACCCCGACGGCCTGGCGTCCAAGGACTACCGGCGTGCGGACCTGCTCGTCTCGGCGCCGCTGGACGACCGGGACTGCCCCTCCTGCGGGACGGCAGCCACGGTGGTGGGCCCGACCCTCGCGGCGCTCGGCCGGCCCCGGGGATAACTGGGTCCGGCTCGGCGGCCGCTCGCAGTTACCCTGACCTGCATGGGTCAGGGGCCGACCGGAGCGACGTTCTTCGCCACCACACCGATCTACTACGTCAACGACGCCCCGCACATCGGCCACGCCTACACGACCGTCGCCGCCGACGTGCTCACCCGCTGGCACCGCCAGCGCGGCGACGACGTCTTCTTCCTCACCGGCACCGACGAGCACGGCCAGAAGGTGCTGCGAACCGCGGAGGCCAACGGGGTCGCCCCGCGGGTGTGGTGCGACCGGCTGGTCCAGACCGCGTGGAAGCCGGTGCTGGCGACCATCGACGCCGCCAACGACGACTTCATCCGGACGACGGAGGAGCGGCACACCCGCGGCGTCCAGGAGCTGTGGCAGCGGATCCGGGACAACGGGGACGTCTACCCGTCGACCTACGAGGGCCCGTACTGCGTGGGCTGCGAGGAGTTCAAGCTGCCCGGCGACCTGATCGAGGTCGACGGCGTCCAGGTCTGCCCGATCCACAGCCGGCCGGTCGAGCAGCTGTCCGAGCAGAACTACTTCTTCCGCCTGTCGGCGTACGCCGACCGGCTGCTCGCGCACTACGAGGAGCACCCGGACGCCGTCCAGCCGGCCAGCGCCCGCAACGAGGTGATCTCGTTCATCAAGCAGGGGCTGGTCGACATCTCGATGTCGCGGTCGTCGTTCGACTGGGGCATCCCGGTGCCGTGGGACGACGGTCACGTCGTCTACGTGTGGTTCGACGCGCTGGTGAACTACGCCAGCGCGGTCGGGCTGGGCACCGACCCGGAGCGGTTCGCGCAGCGCTGGCCGGCCGACGTGCACCTGGTGGGCAAGGACATCCTGCGCTTCCACGCCGTCTACTGGCCGGCCATGCTCATGGCCGCCGGGCTCGAGCCGCCCCGCCGGGTGTTCGCGCACGGTTGGCTGCTCGTGGGCGGCGAGAAGATGAGCAAGTCCAAGCTCACCGGCATCGCGCCGTCGCAGATCATCGACCACTTCGGCTCGGACGCATTCCGCTGGTACTTCCTGCGGGCCATCCAGTTCGGCCAGGACGGCTCGTTCTCCTGGGAGGACATGACCGCGCGGTACACCTCCGAGCTGGCCAACGGGCTGGGCAACCTGGCCTCCCGGGTGGCCGCGATGGTCGGGCGGTACTGCGACGGCGTGCTGCCGTCGGCGTCCGACGTGGGCCGAGCCGAGGAGGACGTCGCCGCGGCGCTGATCGACACGGTCGCGACGGCGGACGAGGCGATGGGCGAGCTGCGGTTCCACGACGGGCTGGCCGCGATCTACGAGTTCGTCACCGTGGTCAACGGCTACCTGACGGTGCAGGAGCCGTGGCAGGTGGCCAAGCGGTTCGACACGGACCCGTCGGCGCGGGCACGGGTGGACACCACGCTGTACACCGCGGCCGAGGGGCTGCGTGCGCTGGCGGTCCTTCTCGCGCCGGTGCTGCCGAAGGCGGCCGCGGAGCTGTGGGCGTCGCTGGGCGCGTCGGCGGCGCTGGGTGGACTGGCCGGACAGCGGGTGCAGGACGCCGGCCGCTGGGGCCAGCTGTCGCCTGGGGCCACCGTCACCAAGGGTGCCGCGCTGTTCCCCCGCCTCGAAGACCCCCCCGCCCCCTCCGCCTGACCCTTCCCGCATGAAGGTGCCAGAAGCTGCCCTTCATGCGGATAGCCTGCGGCGCATGGGGTTTCGGACGATCATCGAGCCGTTTCGCATCCACTCGGTCGAGCCGCTGCGGCTGACCACCGAGGCTGAACGCCGCGCCGCGCTGCGCGAGGCCGGCTACAACGTGTTCAACCTGCGGGCCACCGACGTGCTCATCGACCTGCTCACCGACTCGGGCACCGGGGCGATGAGCCGCGACCAGTGGGCCGGCATCCAGCGCGGCGACGAGAGCTACGCGGGGTCGCCGTCCTGGTTCCGGTTCAAGGACGCCGTCCAGGACCTGTTCCCGTTCGAGCACGTGATCCCGACCCACCAGGGCCGGGCCGCCGAGAAGATCCTGTTCACCGCCGTCGGCGGGCCGGGCAAGGTGGTGCCGAACAACACCCACTTCGACACCACCCGCGCCAACGTCGAGTACACCGGCGCCGAGGCTGTCGACCTGGTGATCGCGCAGGGCCGTGACCCGCAGTCCGACCACCCGTTCAAGGGCAACATGGACCTCGCGGCACTGGACGCCCTGCTGGCGCAGCGGGCGGACGACGTCCCGTTGGTCATGGTGACCATCACGAACAACAGCGGCGGCGGTCAGCCGGTGTCGCTGGCCAACCTGCGCGGCGTCCGCGAGGTGTGCGACCGCTACGGTAAGCCGCTGTTTCTCGACGCCTGCCGGTTCGCCGAGAACGCCTGGTTCATCCACGAGCGCGAGGAGGGCCAGGGCGACCGCGCGGTGCGCGACATCGTGCGGGAGATGGCCTCCCTCGCCGACGGCATGACGATGAGCGCCAAGAAGGACCCGCTCGGCAACATCGGCGGCTGGCTGGCCGTCAACGACGACCGTCTGGCCGAGCAGTGCCGGGCGCTGCTCATCCTCACCGAGGGCTTCCCGACCTACGGCGGACTGGCCGGCCGCGACCTCGAGGCGCTGGCCCAGGGCCTCACCGAGGCCGTCGACCACGACTACCTGCGGTACCGGATCCGCTCGACGGCGTACCTGGGCGAGGCGTTGATGACGTCCGGAATCCCTTGCGTGCGCCCGATCGGCGGGCACGCCGTATACATCGACGCGCGCGCGCTGCTGCCGCACCTGGACCCTCTCGAGTACCCCGGTCAGTCGCTCGCCGTGGCGCTGTACGAGGTCGGCGGGGTGCGCGGCTGCGAGATCGGCACGGTCATGTTCGGGCTGCACCCGGACGGCACCGAGCACCCGGCCACGATGGACCTGGTCCGGCTGGCCATCCCGCGGCGCACCTACACACAAAGCCACGTCGACTACGTCATCGAGGTCTGTCAGGCGGTGGCCGCGGACGCCGGGTCGCTGCCCGGGTACCGCATCGTGGAGCAGCCGGCCCAGCTGCGGCACTTCACGGCGCGGTTCGAGCCGCTGCCGTCGTCCTGAATGAAGGGTAGAGATCTGCGGCCACACGCACAGAAGGGCACCTACATGCAGTACCCGGGGGCGCCGGAGCCGCTCGCCGTCGAGGTGTTCGACAGCCACTGCCACCTCGACATCGGCCTGGACGACGACCAGCCGATGACCGTCGCCGAGGCCCTCGCGGCGGCCGCCGCCGTCGGAGTCCCGCGGATCGTGCAGATCGGCTGCGACCTGCCCAGCGCGCGCTGGTCGGTCCAGGCCGCACGCGACCACGGCCCCGTGGTGGCCGCGGTGTCGCTGCACCCCAACGAGGCACCGCACATCCACGCCCAACAGGGCCGGGCCGCGCTCGAGGAGGCGTGGGCGGAGATCGACACGCTGGCCGCCGACCCGCGGGTCCGGGCCGTGGGCGAGACCGGGCTGGACTTCTTCCGGACCGGGGAGGGAGTCGGCCGCGACGTGCAGGAGGAGTCGTTCCGCCGACACATCGCGATGGCCAAGCGGCACCGCAAGGCGCTGGTCATCCACGACCGGGACGCCCACGACGACGTCGTCCGGGTGCTGCTCGACGAGGCGGCACCCGAGCAGGTGGTCTTCCACTGCTTCAGCGGCGGCCCCGAGCTGGCCCGCACCTGCGTGGCGCACGGCTGGGTGATGTCCTTCGCGGGAACGGTGACCTTCAACAACGCCGCCGACCTGCGCGCGGCGCTGCGGGTAGCCCCTCCCGAGCTGCTGCTCGTGGAGACCGACGCCCCGTTCCTCACCCCCGTGCCGCACCGTGGCCGGCCCAACGCGAGCTTCCTGGTCCCGCTCACGCTGCGCGCCGTGGCGGCCGAGCTGGGCCTGGACGAGGCGTTCCTGGCGGCGGTGGTCACGGCCACCGGGGAGCGGGTCTTCGGCGCCTGGTAGCGCCGCCGCAAGCCGGACAACCCGCCCGCCGAACACCCAAAGCGACATATGTGGCACGTGCCACACCTGTGCGGATCGGCTTGGCAGCCGTGTCGAACCTCCGTTACGGTCTCGTGACGATGGCCGGAGTCGGGGAAGCTCCGGCGGCAGCACGTTGCGTCACGGTGGTCGGCGCGCGCCCTGGGGCGCGTGGGTGCGATCGGAACGTCGATCGCCGACCGCCTGCGCTGCCGCCCTCCCGTGCCCGGAACCTGCTTCGAGGGATGTCGCGTGACCGTTCGTCGAACGACCCTGGCCGCGCACGGCGTGCTCCTGCTAGGTCTGGTGGCTGGGACGACGGCGTTCATCGCCGCCCAGCACACGGTGACCCTGGACGTCGACGGGTCCAGCCGGACCGTCCGCAGCTATGCGCACACGGTGGCCGATGTGCTCGCCGAGCAGGGGGTCGTCGTCGAGCCGCGCGACCAGCTCACGCCCGGACCGGCCGCGTCGGTCCGGGACGGCCTGGTCGTTACGGTGGTGAACGCTCGTCCGGTGGTGCTGCTCGTCGACGGCCAGCGCCGCGCGCTGTGGACCACGGCACAGACGGTGGCCGAGCTGGCCACCCAGCTCGGTGGCCGCTACACGTCCGCGTTCCTGTCCGCCTCACGCTCCACCCGGCTGCCGCTGTCCGGCACCGCCATCGGGGTGCGGCTGCCGAAGTCGGTGAGCATTACTGAGGACGGGAAGACCACGCAGGTGGTCACCACGGCCGCCACCTGGCAGGACGCCCTGACCACGGCCGACATCGCGCTCGGTCCGTCCGACGTCGTCTCGGTCCCGCTGACCCAGGCCCCGGCCGACGGTGACGCACAGGTCATCACCCGACAGGCCTACCAGGCGCAGGTCAAGCTGGTCGCGGTGCCGTTCACCATGGTCAGGAAGTCCGACGCCACCCGCTACACGGGGACGACGTCGGTCGCCCAGGCCGGCGCCCCAGGCACCAAGCGGCAGACCTGGCGGCTGTACATGAAGGACGGAAAGCTGATCAGCCAGCGGCTGGTGTCCGAGGCGATCGTGACCCAGCCGGTGCAGCAGATCATCATGGTCGGCACCAAGCAGCGCCCGGCCGCTCCCGCCCCGACGTTCACCGCCCGCAAGACCTCCGTGAGCGGCCTCAACTGGTCGGCGCTGGCGCGCTGCGAGTCCGGCGGAAACCCGCGGGCGGTCGCCGGCGGCGGCCGGTACTTAGGGCTGTACCAGTTCACGCTCGGGACCTGGTCCGGTCTCGGTGGCAGCGGCAACCCGATCGACCACCCGGCGTCCGAGCAGACCTACCGGGCCCAGCTGCTGTACCAGCGGTCGGGCAGCTCCCCCTGGCCGACCTGCGGGCGGCTGCTGTACTCCTGACCTCCTCGGGAGGGCCCCGCCATTGGGGACGGAGGCGGAGAGGGTGGGCCCCATTCTCCGGTCGTGGAGGTCCGGTCGCTTCGATCACGCGCACAGAAGGGACCCTTCATGCGGGAGGGGGAGGTCCGGCTGCTGGGGCCGGCCGAGGTGCGCGCCCTCGCCGCCGGGCTGCAGCTGCGGCCCACCAAGCGGCGCGGCCAGAACTTCGTCATCGACCCCAACACGGTGCGCCGGATCGTCCGGGTCGCCGGGGTGGGCCCGGACGACGTGGTCGTCGAGGTCGGGCCCGGTCTCGGGTCGCTGACCCTCGGCCTGCTCGCGGTCGTGGCCCGGGTGGTGGCCATCGAGATCGACCCGCTGCTGGCCCAGGCGCTGCCGCACACCGTGGCCGACCGTGCCCCCGGGTGCGCCGACCGGCTCACCGTGGTCGAGGCGGACGCGCTGACCGCGACCGCGGCCGACCTGCCGGGGCCGGCCCCCACGGCGCTGGTGGCCAACCTGCCGTACAACGTCGCCGTCCCGGTGCTGCTGCACCTGCTCGAGGTGCTGCCCTCGCTGGCCACCGCGTTGGTCATGGTGCAGGCCGAGGTGGCCGACCGGCTGGCCGCCGACCCGGGGTCGCGCACCTACGGCGTCCCGTCGGTCAAGGCGCGCTGGTACGCCGACGTCCGCCGGGCCGGACCGGTGGGCCGCTCGGTCTTCTGGCCGGCCCCCAACGTCGACTCCGGACTCGTGGCGCTGCGCCGCCGCGAGCCCCCGTCGACCAGCGCGAGCCGCCCGGAGGTCTTCGCCGTGGTGGATGCCGCCTTCAGCCAGCGGCGCAAGACCCTGCGGGCCGCGCTGGCCGGCTGGGCCGGGTCGCCGGCTGCGGCCGAGGCGGCGCTGCGCCGCGCAGGGGTGGACCCCTCGGCCCGTGGCGAGCAGCTCACCGTGGTGGACTTCGCCCGGATCGCCGAGGCGCGGCCAGAGCCGCTCGCCCCATAGCATCCAGGGATGACCCCGGACGCGCGCGTGACCGTTCGCGTCCCGGCCAAGATCAACCTCCAGCTGTCGGTGGGGCTGGTCCGCCCGGACGGCTACCACGACCTGATCAGCGTGTTCCAGGCGGTCGGGCTGTTCGACGACGTCGTCGCGACGGCTGCGGACGGAGACCAGCCGGTGGTCACCGTCGAGGGCGAGGGCGTCGACGACGTGCCGACCGACGGCAGCAACCTCGCGGTCCGGGCAGCGCTGGCGCTGGCCGAGCGGACCGGAGTCCGCCCCGCCGTGCGGCTGCACCTGCGCAAGGGGATCCCGGTGGCCGGCGGCATGGCCGGGGGCAGCGCGGACGCGGCCGGGGCGCTCGTCGCCTGCGACGCGCTGTGGGGCACCGGGCTGTCCCGGGACGAGCTGGGCGAGCTGGCCGCCGGTCTCGGCGCCGACGTCCCGTTCGCGCTCATGGGCGGGACGGCGGTCGGCGCGGGCACCGGCACCCGGCTGACCGCGGCACTGGCCCGAGGGCGCTACCACTGGGTCTTCGCCCTGGCCGAGGAGGGACTCTCGACGCCCAGCGTCTATGCCGAGTTCGATCGGCTCGAGGTGGGCTCGATCCGCCCGGAGCCCCGGGTGTCGGACCAGCTGATGGAGGCGCTACGGGCCGGCGAGCCGGTCCGGCTGGGCCGTGCCCTGTCCAACGACCTGCAGCTGGCCGCGCTGTCGCTGCGACCGCGGCTGCAGCTGACGCTGGACGTCGGCGAGGAGTACGGCGCCCTGGGGGCGCTCGTCTCCGGCTCGGGGCCGACCTGCGCCTTCCTGGCCACGGACGAGGAGCACGCGCTCGACCTGGCCGTCGCGCTGTCGTCGTCCGGGGTGTGCCGCACCGTGCGCCGCGCCGACGGCCCGGTGTCCGGCGCCCGGGTCCTGGCGGACGACCCGACGTGAGCCAGCCGGTCAACCTGGTCAATCTCGAGGGCGCCCACCTCGCGTACGGCACCAGGACGTTGCTGGACGGGGTGTCCCTCGGCGTCGCCGTCGGCGAGCGGATCGGGGTGGTGGGCCGCAACGGGGCCGGCAAGTCGACGCTGCTGGAGGTGCTCGCCCTCAGGCGCCGGCCGGACGGCGGCCGGGTCACGCACGCCGGGGGGCTCACCGTCGGCATGCTCGCCCAGACCGACACCCTCGACCCGCACGGGACCGTCCGGCACGCCGTCGTCGGGGACCGGGCCGACCACGTCTGGCGCTCCGACCCGCGGGCCCGCGCCGTGGTCGACCACCTGCTCGCCGGGATCGACCTGGACGCCGTCGTGGGGCCACTGTCCGGAGGCGAGCGGCGCCGCGTCGCGCTGGCCCACCTGCTCGTGGCCGACCCTGTCCTGCTGCTGCTCGACGAGCCGACCAACCACCTCGACGTCGAGGGGGTCGACTGGCTGGCCCGCCACCTGGCCGGGCGGCGCGGCGGCCTGGTCGCCGTCACCCACGACCGCTGGTTCCTGGACGCCGTCTGCGAGCGCACGTGGGAGGTCGTGGACGGCCAGGTCGACTCCTACGACGGCGGGTACGCGGCGTACGTGCTGGCCAAGGCCGAGCGGGCCCGGCAGGCCGTGGCGTCGGAGGACCGGCGGCAGAACCTGCTGCGCAAGGAGCTGGCCTGGCTGCGCCGCGGCCCGCCGGCCCGGACCTCCAAGCCGCGGTTCCGGGTCGAGGCGGCCAACGAGCTGATCGCGAACGAGCCGCCGCCGCGGGACAGCGTCGAGCTGGTCAGGTTCGCGGGAGCCCGGCTGGGCCGCAGCGTGTACGACGCCGAGGACGTCGACCTGACGCTAGGCGGCCGGCGGCTGCTCGCCTCGATGACCTGGCGGCTCGGTCCCGGTGACCGGGTCGGCGTGGTCGGGGTCAACGGGGCCGGCAAGTCGAGCCTGCTGCGGCTGCTGGTCGGTGCGGTGACCCCCGACTCGGGCGCCATCAAGGTCGGGCAGACGGTGCAGGCCGGCTACCTGTCCCAGGAGGTCGGCGAGCTGCCGGCGGACCGGCGGGCGCTCGAGGCGGTCGAGGACGTGCGCGCGGTCGTCGACCTAGGCAAGGGCCGTGAGATCACCGCTCTGCAGCTGGCCGAGCGGTTCGGGTTCACCGGCGAGCGGCTGTGGACCCGGGTGCGGGAGCTGTCCGGCGGCGAGCGCCGGCGGCTGCAGCTGCTGCGGCTGCTCATGGCCGGCCCCAACGTGCTGCTGCTCGACGAGCCGACGAACGACCTGGACGTCGAGACGCTGGGTGCCCTGGAGGACCTGCTGGACGGGTTCGCCGGCACCCTGGTCGTGGTCTCGCACGACCGGTACTTCCTGGAGCGGGTCTGCGACCGCGTGGTCGGGCTGCTCGGCGACGGCCGGCTGCTCGACCTGCCCGGCGGGGTGGACGAGTACCTGCGGCTGCGGGCGGCCGCGCTGGCTGCGGGCGGTCCGGCCGCGGACGCCGGGGTGCCGTCGTCCGGTGCCTCGTCGTCCGCCGAGGCGCGAGCGGCACGCAAGGAGCTGACCCGGATCGAGCGGCAGCTGCAGAAGCTGGCGACCCGCGCGGAGCAGCTGCACGCCGAGCTGGCGGCCCGGGCCACCGACCATGAGGCGGTGCAGCGGCTGGACGCCCAGCTGCGCGCGGTGGACGCCGAGACGGCCGCGCTCGAGGACGAGTGGCTCCGCGCCGCCGACCTGTCAGGGTGACGACGGGCCATACGTCGTCCTCACCCTGACAGGTCTAGGGTCGGGTGCATGGTGAACTCGGTCGACGTGGTCTGGGGCTTGTCCGGGGCGCGGTCCCTGGCCGAGACCTGCGACGTGCTGGCCCTCGTCGACGTGCTGTCGTTCTCGACGTCGCTGACCATCGCGGTGGCCCGGGGGGCCGAGGTGTGGCCGGCCGCCTGGGGCACCGACGGCGCCGAGCACCTGGCCCGCGAGATCGGCGCGACGCTGGCCCGCGGCCGGTCCACCCGGCAGGGCGCCACGCTCTCGCCGGCCAGCCTGGTGGCCTTCGGGTTCGAGCCGGGCAGCCGGCTGGTGCTGCCCTCACCCAACGGCTCGGGGATCGCGCACGCGGCGGTGGGCAGTGACCAGCCGGTGCTGGGCGCGTGCCTGCGCAACTGCTCGTCGGTGGCCGCGGCGCTGCGCTCCTACGAGCGGGTGGGGATCGTGGCCGCCGGCGAAAGGTGGCCGGACGGGTCGCTGCGCCCGGCGTACGAGGACTGGCTGGGCGCCGGGCTGCTGGTGGCCGCGCTGTCCGGCCCCGGGATCACCCTCACCCCGGACGCCGAGGCGGCCGCCGCCGCGAGCCGGGTGCGGCGCCCGCTGGCGCAGTGCCCGTCGGGCGCCGAGCTGATCGGTCGGGACTTCGCCGAGGACGTCGTGCTGGCCGACGAGCTGGACGTCGAGACCGTCGTCCCGGTGCTGAGCTCCGGACGGTTCGTCGCGCTGGCCTGAGCTGATCTTCAGCCGGCCGCTTCGGACTCGGCGTCGAACGGCGCTACCACGGTCCGCAGCAGGCCGGCCAGCCGCTGCTGGTCGGCGGCGGACAGCTGCGCGAGGATGGCCCGCTCGTGCTCGAGCAGGTCGGTGAGAGCGGCGTCCACCAGCGAGCGGCCGTCATCGGTCAGCGTCGCCAGCACGCCCCGCCGGTCGTCCGGGTCCGGCCGGCGGCGGACCAGCCCGCGCTGGGTCAGCCGGTCGATCCGGTTGGTCATCGTGCCGCTCGTGACCAGGGTGCGGGTGAGCAGCTGCCCCGGCGACAGCTCGTAGGGGTCGCCGGCCCGGCGCAGCGCGGAGAGCACGTCGAACTCCCAGGTCTCCAGCTGGTGCTCGGCGAAGGCGGTTCGCCGGGCCCGGTCCAGGTGCCGGGCCAGCCGGTTCACCCGGGAGAGGACCTCGAGCGGGGAGACGTCCAGGTCCGGGCGCTCGCGCCGCCAGGCCGCGACCAGCCGGTCCACCTCGTCGCGGCGGTCCGCCGGTTCGGGCCGCTCCCGCTGCGCCATAGCTCCGAGCATAGCGCGGTATCTCTTGACATCAAGAGATACCGCCGGGCACAGTGAAGTATCTCGACGTCAAGAGGAATGAGGTAGCTGGATGCGCTGGGACCCCGAGGTCTACGGGCGGTGGGCGAACGAGCGGGCCCGCCCGTTCACGGACCTGCTGGGCCGGGTCG
>DATCDE010000350.1 GCA_036510875.1 Actinomycetes bacterium | reverse complement strand
AACAGCCCGTCGGGCTGAGGAGGGGCTGATCCTGTGCTGAGATGCACCTAAGGTTTCGGCCGACCCGGGCGCGACACACCCGGACGTGCTCACGACCTATGAATGGCAGTACGGTCACCGCACAACCCAGGGGGACTACCTCGCGTGGAACCGGCACCGGCAGGAGACTTCCGAGTTCCGGGCGCGTGCAGTCAGCCCAGCAGCCCGACGATGCCCTTGGTGACGAGCACGAGACACACCAGTCCACCCACCCCGTAGAGAACCGCGCGACTGTGCGCAACGATCCACACCCGCCACCGCTGGTACGTCTGCGGTGCGTGATCCCGGTCGGTCACAAGCACCAGCAACGGCGATGCGACGCCGGTGGAGGCAACCAGCACCCACCCGAGCGCGGCGACCAGCAGCCACCCCTGGGCCAGACCGCTGGAGAGCATCTCCGAGACGGCGGCGACCACCACGGCGTACGTCGGCAGGAAGGCGCCGAGCCCGAACGCCAGCAGCGGCGACATAGTGTCCAGGCGGGCCATCCAGGACGGCTGGCTGTCGGTACCGGCGTCCCTGGGATGCCGCCAGCGCCGAAGAAGCCACCCACCCAAGAACAGCCCGACGGCCAGCTCAACCACCGCATGGCCCTGGCTGGTCGTCGAGGTCTGCGGAACATTCGGGTACACCAGCACGGTCACCACCGCGACCACGGCGAGCGCGACGACCCAGCCGCCGGCGTAGGCCAACTCCTTCTTCACTCCACCACGGGCCGTCACCAGCAGGATCGCGGCCAGCACCGACCACGGCTGAACGGCAAGGAACAGCGCCAGCAGCGCCAACGTGAGCACCGCCGCGAGATCCACCGAGCACCTTCACCCTTGTTCGGATCCTGTCGCGTCAAGCAAAGCACGACCGGCCGAGCCGCAAGGCTCACGACACCCGCCTACGCTGCCGGTTCCATCGACCCGCGTGGCATCACGCGGGGTCCCGTCTCGGCAGCGGGATCGCTGCAGGGGGCGTTCGGCCCGAAACGCGGCCAGGGCGAGGGTAGGCGGGAACCCTGACTGGCCGGTGGCCGGTGGCCGGGAACCACGTACCGAGGCCGAGTGCGGCGTTCAGCCGCGGGTAGGAGTCGCTGGGAACGCGAAGCGCGGCCACAGGTCCAGCGCAGACTGTCTTCATGACGCTGACCGGCCGTGTCCCCGAGGCCTTTCATGTGCTGGCGAAGCCGTCGGGGGCGATCTGCAACCTGGACTGTGCGTACTGCTTCTTCCTGTCCAAGGAGGAGCTCTATCCGGGGAGCTCGTTCCGGATGGACGACACGGTCCTGGACGCCTACATCAGCCAGCTGCTGGCCGGTCACCGCAGCCCGGAGGTCACGGTCTCCTGGCAGGGCGGGGAGCCGACGCTGATGGGGTTGGACTTCTTCCGCCGGGTGCTGGCGACCGTGGATCGGTATCGCCGCCCGGGCCAGCGGATCGAGCACACGATCCAGACCAACGGCACGCTGATCGACGACGAGTGGGCGGCGTTCCTGGCCACCCACGACTTCCTGGTCGGGATCTCCATCGACGGTCCGCGGGAGGTGCACGACACCTATCGGGTGGACAAGGGCGGCAAACCGACGTTCGACCGGGTGATCCGCGGGCTGGACCGGCTCAAGGCCCACCGGGTGCGCTGGAACGTGCTGACCACGGCGCACCGGGCCAACGAGGACCGAGGCCTGGAGGTCTACCGGTTCCTGCGCGACGACCTGGGTGCGCAGTTCATCCAGCTCATCCCGATCGTTGAGCGACCCTCACCCGGGGGCATCCCGGTCGGCGATCAGGTGACCGACCGGTCGGTCTCCCCGGGCGGCTACGGCAGGTTCCTGATCGAGGTGTTCGAGGAGTGGGTGCGCCGCGACGTCGGACAGGTGTACGTGCAGATGTTCGACACGGCGCTGGCCAACTGGGTCGGGGTGCCGGGGGCAGTGTGCGTGCACGCCGAGACCTGCGGCACCGCACTCGCCCTGGAGCACAACGGCGACCTGTACTCCTGCGACCACTTCGTCGAACCCGAGTATCTGCTCGGCAACATCACCCAGCGGCCCCTGCTCGAACTGGTCGCCTCACCGCAGCAGGTCGCCTTCGGCAACGCCAAACGCGACACACTGCCCGACTACTGCCGGCACTGCGACGTCCGCTTCGCCTGCCACGGCGGCTGCCCCAAGGACCGGTTCGCCTCCACCCCCGATGGGGAACCCGGGCTGCACTACCTGTGCCCCAGCTACCAGACCTTCTTCCGGCACATCGACCGACCGATGAGGTTCATGGCCGCGCGACTACGCTCCGGCGGGTACGCCGACCAGGTGACGCCCTGGTACGAGCGCCAGGACTAGCCGCGGCCCGGGAGCCGGAAGCGCAGGGCCCAACGGCACTGTCTGAGACCCGGCCCAGGGTGTGAGCGTGGCGGTGGACGGTCGGCTCCGTGCCGCCCCGACTCCTGGAAGGAGAGATGCGCATGAGCGTGAACATTGACGAGCTCGGCCCGGTCGACTGGATCGTGGTGGAGTTCCCGGGCAGCAAGTTCAACGGCGAGGTCGCCCCGGTCCTGAAGGACTACGTCGACCGCGGGCTGATCCGGATCCTGGACCTGCTGATCCTCAAGAAGGACGCCGACGGCGCCTTCGAGGCGTTCGAGACCTCCGACCTCGACGACAGCGAGATCGGCGACCTGCGCG
>DATCDE010000349.1 GCA_036510875.1 Actinomycetes bacterium | reverse complement strand
GGGTCACCCGGGCACGGTCAACGGGGTGGAGACGCCGTTCTGGGCTCCGTTCACCGGGGCGTACAACCTGACGCGTAACCCGGCCGGCACCGTGCCGGTGGGCTTCACCGCCGACGGCATGCCCGTGGGGCTGCAGGTCATCGGGCCGCAGCACGGCGATGTGGCGGTGCTGCGCACGATCGCCGTGCTGGAAGAGGTGGTCGGCCTCGACCCGCTGGCTCCACTGGGGTGAGCCCTGGCGTGCCTTGAGGTGAGGGGCCTTCTGAAGGTGAGCCGCCGGCGGGGGAGCGGCTACAGTGCCCGTTCGCATCACGGGCGATTAGCTCAGCTGGTTAGAGCGCTGCCTTCACACGGCAGAGGTCGAGGGTTCGAGTCCCCCATCGCCCACCCGTTGTCAGAAATACAACGTTTGGCCTGGTCAGGCCCCGGATCGCGTGTCCGATCGCTCGGACCGGTTCGTCTTCTCTTTCAAACCCCGTCTGGTACCCGCCGGGTCTTCCCTGCTCATGCTTGAGGGCTTGCTCCGCGACCCGGTCCAAACGGGCGCTCGCTCGTTGTTTCGTGAGTGTCACGTTCCTGGTGATCGTCGGACCTCCGCTGGCGGGATTCGCGGATGGGACGTCCTACGGTCGGCTCGTGTGTTGTACAGGGTCCGCCCCGTTGTGTGGGCTTGGCACCCTTTCAGGGAGAACGGCTGATCTCGGACCAGTCCAGGGGCGAGGCCGGGCAGGGGGCTGAGCCCTTTGAAGGAGAGTTTGCGGACGGGTCCGAAGGCGAATCGGTCCCCCGCCCGCGGTTCAGCTGGCGGCCGCCGGTGATGTTGAACGCACGAACGGCCAGCAGAGCGCGCGGGCGACCCTTGCCAACCACACCAGCCCGCGCTCAGGTGACATCGATGGGGGACTCAGCCCTCGAGGGCAGGGGCAACGTTGGCGAAGGCGTCGATCCGGTCGCGCTCGACCTGACGTGTGTCGGCGTGCCAGGCGCCCTTGGCCAGGTAGTCGTCTGCGAACTCTGCCTTGACGGCCCCCGCCTCGTCGAGGAGCCACACCGGTGCCATGCGGCGGGGCACGGTGACCACGCCGGGGTCGTCGTAGGTGCCGAACGCCTTGTCCCACACCGGGCTCGTCACACCGAAGTTGCGCATCGGCGCTCCGAAGTGGTGGTGCAGGTGGTTGCGACGGGCCCAGCGCCCGTAGCGGTGGCGTGGCGGATGCGTGTGGGTGCGCCGATGCGCGACCTCGTAGCCGAAGTACATCGAGAGCAGCCCGGCGGTGAAGGCCGTGGCCCAGCGACGGCCCGCTAGCGCGGCGGCGGCGGGGTACGCGACCGCCGTGGTGGCGGTCGCCGATGCCAGCTTCTTCGAGGTGGGCGAGAAGTAGGTGACGTCGGCGTGGTGCTTCAGGTGCTCGACCGAGGCCAGCCCTCGCCCGCGGAGCTCGTGCATGAGGAAGCGGTGCAGGCCGTACTCCGCCGCCGTCCAGGACGCGACCCCGATCAGAACGGCGGCCCCCCGGGATTGGATGATCCTCACCGCTCCAGGATCGCAGGTCCGAGAGGAGTTTGCCGACGGTTCAGTTGACGGTGGTTGAGGTGGTCATCCTGGTGCCGGCCATCCGCGCCGCGGACGGATCTGGCAATCGCCCTCTTCGCCACCCTGTACGCCGAACAGAACGAGCTCGACCACCAAGCCCTCAACACCGCCATCACGAGCGGGCGAATGACCGCCCAAACCGACACCTGACCGAGCGAGGTGGCACCGCGGCTGCGAAGACGACGAGCCTCTCGCAAACGCTGGCCGCCGAACCTGGGCGGACGTGGAACACCGACCGCGCCCCGAAGCATGACGGGTCTGGGTCCCGGCCACCCATTGCGCCGTCGCACCGAGACGCCGGCACGGTGGAACTCCCGGGCCAAGGTCCGCGTGTGCACCCCGAACTCGCCCGCTACCTCAGCGAGCGACGCCCCCTCCCGGTAGCGCGCGGCCGCCCGCTCAACCGCCTCGTCGGTCAGCTTGCGGACCGCCCGTCGCCGAGGGACGCCGAGTCGATCCAGATGATTGATCACCGTGGTGCGGTGCACCCGGAAAGCCGTCCCCAAAGGTCCACGACTGTTGTGAGAATCACGTGTCAATGGCCAGTGGGATCTGCCCGGGGGCGGACAGTGGTTCTGCCCGGTGGTGCGTCCGACTCGGCGTGCAGCCGAGGCCAGGAAGTCGGCGTCCCGCCGCTCACCGACGGCGTGGTCGCAGTATCCGCCCGCAGTCGTCAGGTACATCATTGGTGCCACGTCGGAACTGCTACACGGTGAGCGGCGGGATGCCCTTGGCGATCAGGTCGACGCCGAAGACGAGGAACAGGACCGCGGTCACTGCGGCGTTGTGCATCGTGAGCCAGTCCTTGAGCGAGTCGAGGGCGGCCTTCGCATGTGCGCCGCCGAGGAAGTAGTAGACGACCGGGCCTGCGATCGTGAGGCTCCCGACGACGACGAATACGATCAGCGAGACGACCGCTTCGCTCGTCGACAGTCCGAGCTCGGCGAGACCGGCGGCCGCGGCGACGGTCAGGAGTAGGTTCTTCGGGTTCACACCCGCCATGAGGACCCCGAAGCCGAACGCCTTCCCCGGTGTGAGGACGTCGATGCTGGCCATCCACTTCGGCATCTGGGGCACGACATCCGGCGCTGGACGGTTCCGCCAGTTGCGCACGGCGAGCAGGAGAAGAACCACACCGAAGACGATCTTGCCCCAAGCGATCGTGTCGGAAGTGGTGGTGCTGGTCGCGGCATTTCCGTTGGTGCAGGCGACGTACACGACTCCGCTCACGATCGCGAGCGCGAGCATCCAACCAGCCAGAAATGCCGGGCCGTTCACCTTGGCCCTCGACGAGAACAGCATGAGGATC
>DATCDE010000348.1 GCA_036510875.1 Actinomycetes bacterium | reverse complement strand
TGTCAATGGCCAGTAGGAACTGCCCAGTGGCGGACATGAAAACTGCCCGATGGTGGCCATGGGATCTGCCCAGTTAGCGGCCACCAACGGCGTTGGTTCAGGTGTGGGGCATCGCGGTCTCCTCGGGTTGTGGTGGTCAGGTCAGGTCAGGTCGGCTTGGGCGACTGGCTCGTCGCAGTGCGGGCAGGAGCCGCCCGGGCCGATACGGCGGGTGAAGAGGTTGCAGTCAGGGCAGCGGCGCTCGTCGAGGTAGCGGGTTTCGCACTCGGGGCATTCGTAGATGACGCTGTTTCGGGCGTCGGTGCCCGCGCTCATCGGGTGCCGCCCAAGGGTGTGACGCCGTCGCCGGCCAGGGCTTGAGACAGGCGCACGGACTCGCCGCTGGTCTGACAGACGTGGGCGTGGTGCAGGAGCCGGTCGACCGTGGCCGTGGCCAGTGTTTTGGGCATCAGCTCGTCAAACGAGGCCGGATGAAGGTTGGATGAGATCGCCACCGAGCGTTTCTCGTACGCGGCGTCGACCAGCCGGTACAGGCCCTCGGCGGCGTCCTGAGATACCGGCAAAAGTCCGATGTCATCAACGACAACGAGATCGGCTCGCAGGACCCGGGCGATGGCTTTGGTAACGGTGTCGTCGGCGCGGTGGCGGCGCAGGAGCACGCCGAGGTCTTCGAGGGTGAACCACGCCACGCGTAGTCCTTGCTCGACGGCGTGTTGTCCGAGAGCCTCGAGCAGGAACGTCTTGCCGGTCCCGGACGGCCCACAGACGACGAGGTTCTCCCGGCGGTGGACCCATTCCAGGGTCCGTAGGGCCTGCTGGGTGGGGGCCGGGATCGAGGACTCAGCCGGCGACCATGCCGCGAATGTCTTGCCGGTGGGGAACCCGGCGGTGGCGCGGCGGGTGGCCAGGGCTGAGCGTTCCCGTCCCGCGGACTCTTCAGTGAACAGGGCGCGCAGGACCTCGACGGGTTCCCAGCGTTGGGCCTTGGCGGTGGCCACGACCTCGGGGGCGTGCCGGCGGATGTGGGGCAGCCGCAACCGTCGCAGCAGTGCTTCGAGGTCTTCGGGCAGCGGCGGCGGCGTAGGGACTCCGAGGGCCGGCACCGGCGTGGCCTTCGTCCGTGGTGTCGCGCTCATAGTGCCGCCTCCTGCTCGTCGTCGCAGGGTTCCTCGATGGCGGGAGTGCCGAGGGCGGCCCAGCCGCTGGTGCCCTGGGTCAGGGACCCGCCCTCACCGGCCTGGTGGCGTGAGCTGCTCGCCCCAGTGGTCGCGTGGTGGTCCAGGATCGAGGCCAAGTCCCCATGTCCGAACCGGCCATGGACCGCCGCGTGCCCCAAAGCCCAGTCGACTTCGGCCGCGCCGAACAGCTTGGACAGCGACACCGCCTGAGCCATTTTGACGCGCACCTTGGTGGTGCCCGATGCAGCGGCCTCGGTCAGCCACAACCGGGCGCCGTCGCCCAGCACCAAGAACGCGGCCTCGAACTCGTTGCGAGCCTTGGGGATTCGGTCCAAAGCCCCAGCCGGCTGGGGCGGGAAGTGCGCGTCGTCCAGGCGGGGACTACCCGGCGTAGCCCGCTCATGTCGGGCGACCTCGACCGGCCCGGTGGGCCCGACGTGCACGATGACGACCTGCTCGCCCGCGCCGGCGCCATGAACCCGGACCCACACGACCTGGCCGAGCAAGCGGGCTGGGACCGAGTACTGACCGCCGTCGTAGGCGACCATCGGGGTCTTGGCCGCGACGGTGCGGGTCACCCCGAACGCGACCGTGTGCGCGGCCACCGGCACCGGATGCAACCGGGCCTGCTCCTCGGCGAGCATGTCGGCCGGGGCGCGGCGGGTGACCCGGTGGACCCGGGCATTGACCTGCTCGCAAAACGCCTCACAGGCTGATTCCAGCTCCGCGAACGTGTCGTAGGCCTCGAGCAGGTTGGTGTCCTTGGGGACCAGGTCAGCCTTGGCCACCTTGACCGTCGACTCGCTGCCACCCTTGCTGGCCGGATCGCAGGGCTCACAGGTCAAGATGGTGACCGAGTAATGCCGTGCGAAGGCAACGATGGCCGGGTTACGGACCGCGATCCCGGCGACGTGCTCGGTGGTCACCGTCTTCTCGTTGTCGGTCAACAAGTACGTGGGCGCACCGCCAAGGCGGCGCAGCGTCACATCCAGGGCCGCCATCACGCTCGGGGCGGTCTTGTCCCGGATCGCCAACACCACCCGGAACCGCGACCACGCCAACCACGCACAGAACAACGTCGTCTTCACCCCATCGATGACCGGGCCGTCGCCGAAATCGTATTGAAGCCACATCCCAGGCTCGGTGACCCATGGGCGGTGAACCCGCACCCGGCCCAGCCGGTAGTTCTTCTTCACCGCCGCGACCGCCCGGCGCGTCGTGCGCTCCGACCCTGTGAAGCCCAAAGCGACGAGTTTGTCGTGGGCGACGTCGGCGCGGACCTTCCCGTTGGAGCGCTCGACCCACTCCTCCACCTTGGGCAGGAACTCGTCAATCAACATCGGCCGCCTCACCCCGCCAGCAGCCATGCCGCTATCTCGGACAGCGACGTACCTGGCGACGGTGTGATGCGAGACCCCGGCAAGCTCGCCGGCAACACGCAACGACCCGGTCAAATCAAACGCATCTAACATATTCATGATCTCCTCGGCAGACTTCACGGTGTCCCTCCTGGGGGCGGTAGGCGCTTCAGCACCGCAACCGCACCTCAGGAGGGGCCTCAACCGCGGGACGCGGCGAGGCAGACGGAATCGTGTCGGGCAGATCTCATGACCGTCAGCGGGCAGTTCTCATGTCCGCCACCGGGCAGCTTCGTGGCCGTCTCCGGGCAGTTTCTCGTGTCCGCTGTCACAGGTGGTCCAGCAGAGCCTGGGACTGATCCGGGTGAACAACCCGGTGCCGATCCCGGCTCGGGCA
>DATCDE010000347.1 GCA_036510875.1 Actinomycetes bacterium | reverse complement strand
GCCAGCGCAGCCACTCCAGGTAGTCCAGACAGTCCGAATCCCTGCTGAACCAGGCAAGCAACTCGCCCGTGGACCGCGGGTAGTCACGGCCTCCCACGGGCTCGTCCATCCGGCCAGCCCACTCCGGGTTAGATGGATAGGCCGAAGACATCTTTTGATCTTGCCGAGCCGGACGACGGACCACGACGACCTGTTCTTCGACCAGGGCGGACTGCACTCTCGTGACCTCCGCGACCCGCGGTCGATGCGCGCCCTCGCCCACCCCCGGCGCCTCGACCTGATCGAGCTGCTCTACCGCGAGGGCCCGCTGACCGCGACCGAGTGCGCGCAGCGGCTCGGCGACTCCGCTGCCGGGTGCAGCTACCACCTGCGGCAGCTGGCCCGGTTCGGTTTCGTCGAGGGGGCCGAGGGCGGCACCGGCCGGCAACGACCGTGGCGGATGGTGAAGGCCGGGCTGACCCTGCGGACCGACCCCGAGAGCATGACCCCGGCCCAGCTGGCCGCAGGCCGAATGCTCGAAGGAGCGGTCGACGAGCGGCGCAACGCCCGGCTCGAGAGCTGGCGACAACGGCGCGACCAGGCTCCGGCGGCCTGGCGCAACGTCGTCACCGAGTCCGACTTCGGCTTCTGGGCCACGCCCGCCGAGGTGGAGGAGATCAACGCCAAGGTCCTCGCGCTGCTCGCGCCGTACCAGCAGCGGATGTCCAACGAGCCCCGGCCGGGCGCGCCTGACGTCGAGCTCGTCAGCTACCTCATCTACGCCTTCCCCGAGCTGCGGACAGCGCACGCCGATGCCTGACCGCCCGCGCCACCACGACTTCCGACTGCTGCTCGGCGGACAGACGACGAGCATGTTCGGTGACTGGCTGCTCATCCTGGTGCTCGGTATGTGGGCCAAGCAGCTCACCGGCTCGAACGCAGCCGGGGGTCCATCCTGTTCGCGGTGGCGCTGGCGAACCTGCTGGCGCCGCTCGGCGGCTGGCTGGCCGACCGGGTGCGGCGGGGGCCCCTGATGATCACGACGGACCTGCTGACCGCCGGCGTGGTGAGCCTGCTGCTCCTCGTGCACGACCGGGCTGACCTGTGGCTGCTGTACCTCGTTGCGACCGGCTACGGGCTGTCGCAGGTGGTCTTCGGCCCGGCGATGAACGGCCTCGTCCAGCAGCTCGTGGAGCCCGACCTGCTCGGTCCCGCGAACGGCACCCTGACCACCGTGCGCCAGTCGCTGCGCCTGATCGGCCCGCTGCTGCGCGCCGGGCCGTTCGCCTGGAAGGGCGGCGGCCTGGTCGCGGTCCTCGACGCGGCGACGCTCCTCATGTAGGCCGTAACGTTGGCCCTGATCCACCACCGGAAACCGCGCCCGGAGCGGCTTACGCTGACCTTCCGCCGGGAGGTCGCCGCTGGCGCGGTCCACCTGCGTCGGTCGGCGCTGCTGCGCCGGATGTCCGTCGCCACGGTCATCGCCATGCTGATGTTCGGGTTCGCCGAGTCGGTCTTCTTCGCGGTGCTCGACGGGCTGGGCGAACCGGTCACCTTCCTCGGCGTGCTGGCGACGTTCCAAGGGGTCGGCGCCGTCGCCTCCGGGGTCGCTGTCACCGCCCTCATCGGCCGGATCGGCGAGGTGCGACTGCTGGTCGGCGCGTTGGCCGGGTGCGCGGTCGCCGTCGCGCTGTGCGCCTTGCCGATCCTGCCCGTGGTCCTGGGCGCCGTCATGGTGTTCGGCGCCGCGCTGCCCGCGCTGATCGTTTCGACCGTGACCGCCTTGCAGCACCGGACGCCGAACCGCCTCATGGGCCGGGTCTCGGCAGCCTTCGACCTGGCCACCGGGCTCCCCTACGTCGCCTCGATCGGGGTGGGAGCGCTGCTCGTGGCCACCCTCGACTACCAGGTGATCCTGCTCGGCATGACGGTCGGCCTGGCCGTCGCCACGGCTATGCGGCGCTGCGGCTGCCCACTGCGGACGACGCCAGCCGCCCCTGGCCAGCCGCCGCGGAGGAGCCGCGCGCCGAGCTGCCCGGTCAGGGCCCGGAACTGAGTTTCGGAGACTGAGTCGTCGTTTCGCGAGGGTCCCACCGAGATCCGGCAGCTTCGCTGACATGCACGCGGTGACGTCCAGGAAGGGGCCCGTCGGGCAGGGGTAACTTGAGCGGCATTCGGGCCGGCACGAGGAGACGGGACACCATGGGGAATCCGCTGATCGACACCGCACGCCAGCACAGCATCGGCGACCTGCCCCGCCGCAGCGCGAACCGGTTCCCGGACAAGCTCGCGGTCAGGTCCGGTGGCACCAGCCTCACCTTCGCCGAGCTCGACGCCGCGATCTCGCGGGCCGCGGCCGCACTGGCCGCCGGGGGGCTGGCGAAGGGTGACCGCCTCGCCCTTTTGTCGCACAACTGCTGGCAGTTCGCCGTCCTGTCGTTCGCCACCGCGCGGATCGGCGTGATCCTTGTCCCGGTCAACTTCATGCTCGGCCCGGACGAGATCGGCTACATCCTCGAGCACAGCGAGGCGACCGCGTTCGTCGCGGAGGACGCCCTGGTCGCGACCGCCGAGAAGGCGATCGAGTCCGCCGGGGTCACCATCACGGTCCGCGGCACGATCCGCCTGTCCGGCGCTGAGACCCCCGAGGGCTGGCCCGACGTCCAGAGCTGGATCGACCACGACGGCCATCCCCCGGAGGTTGCCGTCGGCGACGACGACCCGCTGCGCCTGATGTACACCTCCGGCACCGAGTCCCGGCCCAAGGGCGCGATGCTGTCCAGCCGGTCGCTCATGTGGCAGTACGTCTCCTGCATCGTGGACGGCGGGATGGAGGGCACCGACGTCGAGGTGCACGCCCTGCCGCTGTACCACACCGCGCAGCTGGACTGCTTCCTCGGACCGGACGTCTACCTGGGCGCCACCAGCATCATCCTGCCGGCCCCCGACCCGGCGACCCTGCTGCGCACCATCGAGACCGAACGGGTCACCAAGCTGTTCTGCCCGCCCACGGTGTGGATCAGCCTGCTCCGCTCGCCGCACTTCGACGGCACCGACCTAAGCTCGCTGCGCAAGGGCTACTACGGCGCCTCGCCGATGCCGGTCGAGGTGCTGCGCGAGCTGCAGCAGCGGCTGCCGGGCGTCCGGCTGTGGAACTTCTACGGGCAGACCGAGATGGCGCCGCTCGCGACGATCCTCGGCCCGGACGAGCAGGTCAGCCGGGCCGGATCGGCCGGGCGCTCCGGCCTCAACGTGGAGACCCGGGTGGTCGACGACGTCGACCGGCCGGTCCCGCCAGGCACCGTCGGCGAGATCGTGCACCGCAGCCCGCACGCGACCCTCGGCTACTACAAGGACGAGGCCAAGACCGCCGAGGCTTTCCGCAACGGCTGGTTCCACTCCGGCGACCTCGGGGTCATGACCGCGGACGGCTACCTCACCGTCGTCGACCGCAAGAAGGACATGATCAAGACCGGCGGCGAGAACGTCGCGAGCCGGGAGGTCGAGGAGACCATCTACCTGATGGACGGCGTGGCCGAGGTGGCCGTCTTCGGGGTCAGCCACCCGCACTGGGTCGAGGTGGTTGCTGCTGCCGTCGTCCCCAAGCCAGGGGCAACGCTCTCCGGTGACGCGGTCATCGCCCACACCCGCGAGCACCTGGCCGGCTACAAGACGCCGAAGTACGTCGTGATCGTGGACTGGCTGCCCCGCAACCCCAGTGGCAAGATCCTCAAGCGTCAGCTCCGCGAGGAGCACCACGACCTCGCCCAGGAGGGATGACCGGTGCGAGTCTCCACGCTGCTGCAGTACGCGGGCAACCCGCGTGAGGCGGCCGACGCTGTCGTCGCCCTGGAGGACGCGGGGCTCGACATCATCTGGGTGGCCGAGGCCTACGGCTTCGACTCCCCCACCCTCATGGGGTACCTCGCGGCCAAGACCGAGCGGGTGCAGATCGGCTCGGCGATCCTCAACATCTACTCCCGCACCCCGGCCCTGATCGCCCAGACGATCGCCGGGCTGGACAACGTCAGCGGCGGGCGGGCCATCCTCGGCATCGGCGCCTCCGGCCCGCAGGTGATCGAGGGCTGGCACGGGCTGCCCTACGACCGGCCGCTCGGGCGCACCCGCGAGCTCGTCGAGCTGGTCCGGCGCGCGCTGCGGCGCGAGGTGCTCACCAACGAGGGCATCTTCACCCTGCCGCTGCCGCCCGGCCAGGGCACCGGCCTGGGCAAGCCGCTGAAGATGCTCACCCACCCTGAACGCCCGGCGGTGCCGATCTACGTGGCCGCGCTCGGCGTCAAGAGCGTGGAGTCCACGGCGGAGATCGCCGACGGCTGGCTGCCCTACCCCTACGCGCCCGAGCGCGCCCGGGACGTCTGGGGGAGCGCGCTGGACGCCGGCACCGCCAAGCGGTCAGCCGACCTGGCCCCGCTGGAGATCGCCGCAGGCGGCATGGTCGCCGTGGGCGACGACGTCAAGGCCCTGCTCGACCTGGCCCGGCCGCAGTTCGCGCTCTACATCGGCGGCATGGGGGCCAAGGGCAAGAACTTCTACAACGACCTGGTCAGCCAGTACGGCTTCGCGGCCGAGGCCGAGAAGATCCAGGACCTCTACCTCGAGGGCCACAAGAAGGAGGCCGAGGCGCTGGTCCCGCCGGACCTGCTGGAGATGTGCAACCTGGTGGGACCAGAGTCCTACGTGAAGGAACGCATCGCCGCGTTCCGCGAGTCGGGCGTGACCGTGCTCAACGTGACCCCTGTCGACCGGGACCCGGCCGGCCTCATCCGTCGGCTCAAGGAGTGGACGAGCTAGATGCGGCAGATCTTCACCGAGGAGCATGAGGCGTTCCGGGCGACGGTGCGCACCTTCATCGAGAAGGAGATCGCCCCGCACCACGAGCAGTGGGAGCGCGACGGCATGGTCTCCCGGGAGGCATGGCTGGCCGCCGGCCGCCAGGGTCTGCTCGGCTTCTTCGTCGAGGAGGAGTACGGCGGTGCGGGCGCCGACGACTTCCGGTACAACGCCGTCCTGGCCGAGGAGCTCACCTACGCCGGGTTCAGCGGCCCGGCGTTCGCGCTGCACAACGACATCATCGGCCCCTACCTCACCCGGCTGGCCACCCGCGAGCAGAAGCGCCGCTGGCTGCCCGGCTTCTGCTCCGGGGAGATCGTCACCGCGATCGCGATGACCGAGCCGGACGCAGGCAGCGACCTGCAGGGCATCAAGACCACCGCGGTCGACCAGGGTGACCACTACCTGCTCAACGGCAGCAAGACGTTCATCTCCAACGGGATCCTCTCCGACCTGGTCATCGTGGTCGCCAAGACCGACCCCGCCGCGGGCGCCAGGGGCATCAGCCTCCTCGTCGTCGAGCGGGGCATGCCGGGCTTCGACCGCGGCCGACGCCTCGACAAGGTCGGCATGCGCGCCCAGGACACCGCAGAGCTGGTGTTCGCCGACGTCAAGGTGCCGAAGGAGAACCTGCTCGGCGCCGAGGGCAGCGGCTTCGTCTCGCTGATGGAGAACCTGCCCCAGGAGAGGCTGTCGATCGCGATCGCGGCTGCAGCTGCCACCGAGCGGCTGCTCGAGATCTCGCTGGCCTACGCCAAGGAGCGGCAGGCGTTCGGCCGGCCGATCGGGTCCTTCCAGCACAACCGATTCGTGCTTGCCGAGATGGCCACCCAGGCCCGGGTGGCCCGGGTGTTCGTCGACGACTGCATCGCTCGGCATACCCGTGGCGAGCTGGACATCGCCACCGCCGCGATGGCCAAGTGGTGGACGACGGAGGTTCAGAAGCAGGTGGTCGACCAGGCCGTGCAGCTGCACGGCGGGTACGGCTACATGCTCGAGTACCCGGTGGCCAAGGCCTTCCTGGACACCAGGGTGCAGACCATCTACGGCGGAACGACCGAGATCATGAAGGAGATCATCGGCCGCTCCCTGGGCGTGTAGGCCGACCACGTGGGCTGGTACACCAACCTCCGGCTGATCGCGTCGCTCGACCCGGTCCGCGACCACGACGAGATCTTCCGGCTGACCACGCGGTACGAGTTCCCGTGGGACTACCAGCAGGGCACGTCGTTCGCGTTCCTGCGTGACTTCGGCGTCCCCACGATCAGCCGGCTGCTCGACCACACCGGCCAGTTCGAGCACCACGGGCGGAAGCGCTATGACGACACGATCCTGATCGGCGCAGAGGCCACCGAGGACGGACAGGAATCCTCGCGCGGGCGCCAGGCCATGCGGCACCTCAACCGGATCCACAGCCGCTTCGACATCCCCACCGACGAGTTCGTGTACGTGCTGGCCACCACGATCGTCGGGCCGAAGCGGTGGATCGACCAGTACGGCGCGAGCCCTGCACCCGCACGAGATCCAGGCGATGGCGATCGTCACCACCCGGTTCGGCGAGCTCATGGGCCTCAAGCGGCTCCCGCGGACCTACCGGGGCTATGAGCGCTTCCTGGACGAGTACGAGGCTGAGCGGTTCACCTTCGACCCTTCCAATCGCAGGGTCACCGAGGCCACCCTGCGGATCTTCGCGGGCTGGTTCCCGGCGCCGCTGCGCCCGGCGGTCACCCGGGCCGCCATCGCGCTGATGGACGAGCCGCTGCGGCAGGCGCTGGGCCAGCCCCGGCAGCCGGCCTGGCTGGCCACCGAACTGCACCGGGTGCTGCGGCTGCGGGCCAGGGCGCTGAGACTGGTGCCCCCGCGACCGGAGTCGAGGCCCTACCGGCACAACGCCCGGACCTACCCGATGGGCTACTCCCTCACCAATCTCGGACCGGCCACCGGCTGATCCTGGGCAGCTGGCGGGTCACTGGCCTACGGTCGGGGCGTGACCAGGATCTTCGTCAACGGCTACGAACGAGTGGTGGACACGCCGTCCGGCCCGACGCTGCTGGACCTGCTGCGCGACGACCTGAAACTCACCGGCACGAAGTACGCGTGCGGCGAGGGTCAGTGCGGCGCCTGCACGGTGCAGCTCAACGGGTCGCCGGTGCGAGCCTGCACCGTGGACCTCGCGGCGGCCGACGGCGCCACCGTCACGACGGTGGAGGGCCTGGCAGCCGACGGACGCCTGCACCCGGTGCAGCAGGCCTTCGTCGACGCCCGCGCCCTGCAGTGCGGCTACTGCACTCCGGGCATGGTCATGGCGACGGTCGCGCTGCTCGCGAAGGACCCAGACCCGGAGGAGGCCACGGTCCGACGCGCGCTTGCCGGCAACGTGTGCCGGTGCGGCGGGTACCCGCGGATCCTGCGGGCGGTGCGCGCGGCGGCTGGGACCGAGTCGGTGCAGACCGCCGGCTCGATCGGTGGCACCGAGCCGATCGAGACCGCAGTCCAGGCCACCTGGACGGTCGTGCTGCCTCCGCTGGCCAAAGACGGACGCTCCGGCTGGGGCTGGTCGACTCCCGGCGGTGCGCGATTGACCCTCGACAGCAACGGCCTCGTGCGGGCCTACACCGGCAAGGTGGACGGTGGCCAGGGCAACCGGGTTTCGCTGACCCGGATGGTGGCCGCCGAGCTGTCCGTCTCGACGTCGATGATCCGGCTGGAGATGGGCGACACCGAGG
>DATCDE010000346.1 GCA_036510875.1 Actinomycetes bacterium | reverse complement strand
GCCGGGCCGCTGCCGCCGTCCTGCTGTCCCCGGCCAAGGTCACCGCGGAGGCCGCGCCCAGCCTGCTGCCGCTCGGCCCGGCGCTGTCCACCGCGAGCGGTGGCGGCGTGGTGCTGGGCGGCCCGACCGGCTCGGCCGCGGCCACCGGCCTGGTCGGCATGGTGCGCGCCGACGCGACCGCGCGCGCGGTCGTCTCCACGGCCGACGTCGCAGACCTGACCTCCGGACGGGTGGCCCTCGTGCTGGCCCTGGCGCAGGCCCGCACCGGCAAGCACGGGGCCTACGGCGCCGGGCCGTCGGCCGACGCGCCGGTCCCGCCCGCTCGGTGACGCGGGCAGGGTCCGCGGCGCGGTAGCCTGGCATCCCGTGGGTCGGCGGGGTTCCCCCGCCGTTGGTGACGGACCACGGGAGCCCCGGGTGGCAGTACCGCAGACGACCAAGCATCTGTTCGTGACCGGGGGCGTCGCGTCCTCCCTGGGCAAGGGCCTCACGGCCAGCAGCCTGGGCAGCCTGCTGAGGGCCCGCGGGCTGCGGGTGACCATGCAGAAGCTGGACCCCTATCTCAACGTCGACCCCGGGACGATGAACCCGTTCCAGCACGGCGAGGTGTTCGTCACCGACGACGGCGCCGAGACCGACCTGGACGTCGGCCACTACGAGCGGTTCCTCGACACCGACCTCGGAGCCCGGGCCAACGTCACCACCGGGCAGGTCTACTCCACGGTCATCGCCAAGGAGCGCCGCGGCGAGTACCTCGGGGACACCGTCCAGGTCATCCCGCACATCACCAACGAGATCAAGGCCCGGATCCGGGCCATGGCCGGGCCCGACGTCGACCTGGTCATCACCGAGATCGGCGGCACGGTCGGCGACATCGAGTCGCTGCCGTTCCTCGAGGCCGCCCGGCAGGTCCGGCACGACCTCGGCCGCGACAACGTGTTCTTCCTCCACGTGTCCCTGCTGCCGTACATCGGCCCTTCCGGCGAGCTGAAGACCAAGCCCACGCAGCACTCGGTGGCCGCGCTGCGCAACATCGGCATCCAGCCGGACGCCATCGTGCTGCGCGCGGACCGGCCGGTGCCGCCGTCGATCAAGCGCAAGGTCAGCATGATGTGCGACGTCGACGAGGAGGCCGTGGTGGCCGCCGTCGACGCGCCGTCCATCTACGACATCCCCAAGGTGCTGCACGCCGAGGGTCTCGACGCCTACGTCGTGCGCCGGCTCGGCACCGCGTTCCGCGACGTCGACTGGACGGCGTGGGACGACCTGCTGCGCCGGGTCCACCACCCTGCTCACGCCGTTACGGTGGCGCTGGTCGGCAAGTACGTCGACCTGCCGGACGCCTACCTGTCGGTCACCGAGGCGCTGCGTGCGGGCGGTTTCGGCAACGACGCCAAGGTGAACATCCGCTGGGTGCCCTCCGACGCGTGCGCGACCCCCGAGGGCGCGGCCCGCCAGCTGGACGGCGTCGACGCGGTGTGCGTGCCCGGCGGGTTCGGGGTGCGGGGCATCGAGGGCAAGCTTGGCGCGCTCACCTATGCGAGGGAACAGCGCATCCCCGCCCTCGGCCTTTGCCTGGGCCTGCAGTGCATGGTGATCGAGTACGCCCGTTCGGTCGCGGGGCTCGACGGCGCCAACTCGATGGAGTTCGACGACGCGACCCAGCACCCGGTGATCGCGACCATGGCCGACCAGCGCGACGTCGTCGCGGGGGAGCGGGACATGGGCGGCACCATGCGGCTGGGCCTGTACCCGGCCAAGCTCGCCGAGGGCTCGGTGGTCCGGGAGGCCTACGACCAGCCGTACGTCGACGAGCGGCACCGGCACCGCTACGAGGTCAACAACGCCTACCGCGCGCAACTGGAGGAGGCCGGGCTGGTGTTCTCCGGCACCTCGCCGGACGGCCGGCTGGTCGAGTACGTCGAGCTGCCCCGCTCGGTGCACCCGTACTACGTGGGCACCCAGGCGCACCCGGAGTTCCGGTCCCGGCCGACCCGACCGCACCCATTGTTCCGTGGCCTGATCCGGGCGGCGCTGGCCCGGCAGATGGGGGCGGACATCGTGCTGCCGGACGTCGTCCCCACCCCGTGACCGAGCCGGTCGGGCTGCTGGCCGACGTCCCCGGCGGGCACCCGGTCGTCTCCTCGGCACTGCGGATGCAGGGCCGGGTCTGGGACGTCGTCACCGACGTGGTGCGCCTGCCCGGCGGCGAGGAGGTCACCCGCGACGTCGTGCGGCACCCGTCCGCGGTGGCCGTGCTGGCCATCGACGACACCGACCGGGTGCTCGTCGTCCACCAGTACCGGCACCCGGTCGAGGCCACCTTGTGGGAGGTCCCGGCCGGCCTGCTCGACATCGCCGGCGAGGACCCGTTGGTGGCCGCCCGCCGCGAGCTGTGGGAGGAGACCCACCACGAGGCGGCGTCCTGGTCGGTGCTCGTCGACTTCTGCACGTCCCCGGGCATGTGCGACGAGGCGCTGCGCATCTACCTGGCGCGCGGGGTCCGGCGCTCGGACGGCGACGAGCACCCCCGGCACGGTGAGGAGCGGGACATGCCGGTCGACTGGGTGGCGCTGGACGACCTGCGCGCCGCCGTGCTCGACGGTCGGCTGCACAACCCGTCGCTCGTGGTTGCCGTGCTCGCCGCCTGCGCGGCCAGGACGGACGGTTGGACCGGGCTGCGGCCGGCCCACGCTCCGTGGCGGATCGGGCCGCGCCAGCTGCGCTGAGTCGCCGACCACCGGTTGTCCACCACGGCAGGTCCGGCTGGGTGAGCCTGCCGCGGCGGTGCGGGCTGGCGCGTTTCGCGACGCTAGAGTGATCCCGCCCACACCGGGTGCGGTCGAACCAGCCGACAACGACGTCGGCACCGCTCGCGAGCCACGAGGGACGTGCATCGCTGTGAAGGTCGGTATCCCCAGCGAGGTCAAGAACCACGAGTACCGGGTGGCCATCACCCCATCCGGTGTGTTCGAACTGAAGCGTCACGGGCACGAGGTCTTCGTGCAGAAGGGCGCGGGAGCCGGGTCGTCGATCACCGACGACGAGTATGTCGGCGCCGGTGCGACGATCCTGGACACCGCGGATGACGTGTGGGGCACCGGTGAGCTGATCCTCAAGGTGAAGGAGCCCATTGCGGAGGAGTACCATCGCATGCGCAAGGGGCAGACCCTGTTCACCTACCTGCACCTGGCCGCCTCGCGGCCGTGCACCGACGCGCTGCTCGACTCCGGCATCACCGCCATCGCCTACGAGACCGTCGAGCTGCCCGACCACAGCCTGCCGCTGCTGGCCCCGATGTCAGAGGTGGCCGGCCGGCTGGCCCCGCAGGTCGGCGCACAGGTGTTGATGCGCTCCGAGGGTGGCCGTGGCGTCCTCATGGGCGGCGTGTCCGGCGTGTACGCCGCGAAGGTCGTCGTCGTCGGCGCCGGCGTCTCGGGCATGAACGCCGCCGCGATCGCGCTGGGCATGCAGGCCGAGGTGATCCTGCTGGACCGCAACATCGAGCGGCTGCGCCAGATGGATCGCATCTACCAGGGCCACGTGCAGACCGTGGCGTCCAACGCCTACGAGATCGAGAGGGCCGTCCTGGACGCCGACCTGGTCATCGGCGCCGTCCTGGTTCCGGGGGCCAAGGCGCCCAAGCTGGTCTCAAACGAGCTGGTGTCGCGGATGAAGCCGGGCTCGGTGCTCGTCGACATCGCGATCGACCAGGGCGGCTGCTTCGAGGACTCCCGTCCCACCACGCACACCGACCCGACCTACCGGGTGCACGACTCGATGTTCTACTGCGTGGCCAACATGCCGGGCGCGGTGCCGCACACCTCGACCTACGCGCTGACCAACGTCACGCTGCCGTACGCCCTCGAGCTGGCCAACAAGGGCTGGCGGCAGGCGCTGCGCGACGACCTCGCCCTGGGGCTGGGCCTGAACACGCACGAGGGCGCGATCACCTACGGCGCGGTGGGCGAGGCCTTCGACCTGCCGACGGTGGCGCTGGCGGACGTGCTCGCCTGACGGCACCGGTCGTGGGGCTGCCCTACGATCGAGTTATGTCAAGTGAGCCGGTGCAGCCGGTCACGGCCCTCGACCGGGCCGTGACCGGGTACCTCGACCACCTCACGGTCGAGCGTGGGGCGGCGCGCAACACGCTGCTGTCCTACCGGCGGGACCTGCGCCGTTACGTCGCGTTCCTCGCGGCCCGGGGCATCGACGACCCGGCCCGGATCGCGGAGTCCGACGTCGCCGACTTCCTGACCGCTCTGCGGTCCGGGGACGCCGAGCACCCGCCGCTGGCTGCGGGGTCGGCGGCACGGACCCTGGTGGCGGTGCGCGGGCTGCACTCCTTCCTGTTGCGTGACGGCGTGCTGACGGCCGATCCGGCACACGCCGTCCGCCCCCCGGCCCCGCCGCGCCGGCTGCCGAAGGCCATCCCGGTCGAGGACGTCGAACGGATCCTGCAGGCGGCCGGTGGCGAGGACGTGGCGCGGGGCCTGCGGGACCGGGCGCTGCTCGAGCTGTTGTACGGCTGTGGGGCCCGGATCTCCGAGGCCGTGGGCCTGGACGTCGACGACATCGACATCGAGCACAACTCGGTGCTGCTGCGCGGCAAGGGTGGCAAGGAGCGGCTGGTGCCGGTCGGCTCCTACGCGCGGGCCGCGCTGGAGGCCTACCTGGTTCGCGAGCGGCCGGGGCTGGCCGCCCTGGGGCGGGGGACCCCGGCGGTGTTCCTCAACGCCCGCGGCGGGCGGCTGTCCCGGCAGAGCGCCTGGACCGTGCTGCACCGCGCAGCTGAGCGGGCCGCTGTGTCGACCGCGCACCTGTCGCCGCACACCCTGCGGCACTCCTTCGCCACCCACCTGTTGGAGGGCGGCGCCGACGTCCGCGTGGTCCAGGAGCTGCTGGGCCACGCGTCGGTGACCACCACGCAGGTCTACACCCTGGTCACCGTGGACCGGCTGCGCGAGGTGTACGCGGCCAGCCATCCGCGCGCCCTGGGCTGACCCCCTCGACGGGCGAGGGAAGGGGCGCCTTGCCGGGCCAAAGGGGCACGGCCTAGAGTCGCGCCGCGCCTTCGCCCGACCGGCGAGGAGTAGACAGGAAGGTTTGGCTCCTTGTGACTATGTCGACAAATCCCCCTGCTGACGCTGTTGACTCGGCCGAGGAGGCCGAGCCGGGTCCGACCCCGGGCCTGGGACCGACTGGACGCCCGCTGCCCGAGCTGCCGGATCCGCGGCCGCTGGACCGGCACGGCCCGGCCCGGGTGATCTCCCTGGTCAACCAGAAGGGGGGCGTCGGAAAGACCACCACGACGATCAACCTGGGCGCCGCGCTGGCCGAGTGCGGCCGCCGGGTGCTGCTCGTCGACTTCGACCCGCAGGGGGCGCTGTCGGTGGGACTCGGCATCAACCCGCATGAGCTCGACCGCACCGTCTACAACCTGCTCATGGAGCGCGGGGTAAGCATCGACGACGTCCTGCTCAAGACCGACGTCCCGGGACTGGACCTGCTACCCAGCAACATCGACCTGTCCGCGGCCGAGGTGCAGCTGGTGGGGGAGGTGGCCCGCGAGCAGGTGCTGCGCTCGGTGCTGGCGCCGGTGCTCCCGGACTACGACATCGTGCTCATCGACTGCCAGCCGTCGCTCGGGCTGCTCACGGTGAACGCGCTGACCGCCTCGAACGGGGTGATCGTGCCGTTGGAGTGTGAGTTCTTCGCGCTGCGAGGGGTCGCCCTCCTCATGGACACTATCCAAAAGGTCCAATCACGGCTTAACCCTCAACTTGAACTTGATGGAATTCTGGCCACCATGTACGACAGCCGGACGCTGCACTCCCGGGAGGTGCTGGCCCGAGTGGTCGAGGCCTTCGGCGACAAGGTGTTCCACACCGTAGTGTCCCGGACCGTGAAGTTCCCGGAGACGACGGTCGTGGGGACGCCGATCACCAGCTACGCCCCGGCCTCGGCGGGGGCGGCGGCCTACCGCCAGCTGGCCCGGGAGGTGCTGGCCCCATGAGCCGGCGGGCGGCCCTGCCCGGCGCGGAGGAGCTGTTCCGCACGGTCGAGCGCGGGCGGCCGGGCAACGGCGGGCGTCGGCCGAGCGGCCGCCAGCGGCATGCGGAGAAGATCACGGTGTACCTGTCCGAGGCCGAGCTGATCGACCTCGAGCGGACCAAGCTGGAGCTGCGCCAGCGCTACCAGCTGGCCGTGGACCGGGGCCGGATCGTCCGCGAGGCGCTGGCCGCGGTGCTGGCCGAGTTCGAGACCGCCGGCGCCGACAGCGCCCTGGTTCGGCGGCTGCAGGCATCCTGAGCGTCGGGCGCGAGGTCGGCCTGCCCGCCCCGAGTCGGCTACCGTTCGGCCGTGACGAACAGCCCGGAGCCGAACGTGTCGGCGGTCGCGGACGCGTCCCCAGGCGCCGAGTTCCTGGTCCACCTGGAAAACTTCGACGGCCCGTTCGACCTGCTGCTGGGCCTGATCGCCAAGCACAAGCTGGACGTCACCGAGGTGGCGCTGTCCCAGGTCACCGACGACTTCATCGCCCATATCCGGGCCGCCGGGCCGCAGTGGGACCTCGGGCAGGCCACCGAGTTCCTCGTCGTGGCCGCCACCCTGCTCGACCTCAAGGCGGCCCGGCTGCTGCCGGCGGCCGAGGTGGAGGACGAGGAGGACCTCGCGCTGCTCGAGGCGCGGGACCTGCTGTTCGCCCGGCTGCTGCAGTACCGCGCCTACAAGGAGGCGGCCGGCTGGCTGGCTGCGCGGATGGCCGAGGAGTCCGTGCGACATGCTCGCGCGGTGGGGCTGGAGGAGCAGTACGCGGGCCTGCTGCCGGAGGTGCTCCTCGGGCTCGGCCCGGACGAGCTGGCCCGGCTGGCGGCCCGGGTGCTCGCTCCCAAGCCGGTCCAGGAGGTGTCGCTGACCCACGTGCACGCACCGCGGGTGAGCGTGCGGGAGCAGGCCGCCTGGCTGGTGCAGCGGCTGCGGCAGGTGAAGACCAGCACGTTCCGGGCCCTCGTGGCGGACTGCCCCGACACCTTGCACGTGGTCGGCCGGTTCCTCGCCCTGCTCGAGCTGTACCGGGAGTCGGCGGTGGCCTTCGAGCAGGTCAGCGCCCTCGGTGAGCTACATGTGCGCTGGACCGGGTCCGAGGACGGTGAGCTTGAGGTCGAGGACGAATTCGAGGATCAGGCTGCAGCCGAGGAAGATGGTGAGACGCCAGCGGCGCTGACGGCTGTCGTGAGCGCCCAGGAGGGAACCCCGGAATGGACGACATGACCTCCGAGGTCGGAGACACCGGCGACACCGGCGACCCGGGGGGTGCCTGGCCGCTGGCCGAGCCGATCGCGGCCCCGTCGTTGCGGGCGGCGATCGAGGCCATCCTGCTCGTCGTCGACGAGCCGCTGGACGAGGTGACCCTCGCCTCGGTACTCGAGCGGCCGCAGGCCGAGGTGGCCGAGCAGCTGCAGGAGCTCGCCGCGGAGTACACCCGTGACCAGCGCGGCTTCGACCTGAGGTCGGTCGCGGGCGGCTGGCGGCTGTACACCCGGCCGGAGTGTGCCGGCGTCGTGGAGCGGTTCGTGCTGGACGGCCAGCAGGCCCGGCTCACCCAGGCGGCGCTGGAGACGCTGGCCATCGTGGCCTACCGTCAGCCGGTCACCCGGGCCCGGATCTCCGCGGTCCGGGGCGTGAACGTGGATGGCGTGCTGCGGACGCTCACCACCCGGGGCCTGGTCGAGGAGGCCGGCACCGAGCACGAGTCCGGCGCGCTGCTGTACCGAACGACCAGCTACTTCCTGGAGCGGCTCGGGGTCGGTTCGCTCGAGGAGCTGCCCGAGCTGGCGCCCTACCTTCCCGAACTGGACTCGCTGACCGAGTCGACCGACCGGTTCTCCACCTGAGATTGAGACAGTGATGGCCACAGAAGAGCAGGGTGTCCGGCTGCAGAAGGTGCTCGCGGCCGCCGGGGTGGGCAGTCGGCGGGCCTGCGAGGAGCTGATCGCCGCGGGCCGGGTCGAGGTCGATGGCCGGCTGGTCCGCGAGATGGGCGTGCGGGTCGACGCGGAGCGCGCCGTCATCCGGGTCGATGGGATGCGTATCAGCACCAGCCCCAAGACCGTCCACCTGGCCTTCAACAAGCCGGCCGGAGTGGTCAGCGCGATGACCGACCCGCAGGGCCGGCCGAGCCTCGGCGACTACGTCACCAACCGGTCCGAGCGGCTGTTCCATGTGGGCCGGCTGGACTTCGAGACCGAGGGCCTGATCCTGCTCACCAACGACGGGGAGCTCGCACACCGGCTGGCCCATCCGTCCTACGAGATCGCCAAGACCTACCTGGCCCAGATCGAGGGACCGGTGCCGAGGGACCTGGGCAAGCGGCTGCGGGAGGGCGTCCTCCTCGAGGACGGTCCGGCCCGAGTCGACTCGTTTCGGGTCGTCGACAGCGCGCCCGGGCGGGCGCTGGTCGAGCTGGTCATGCACGAGGGACGCAACCGCATCGTGCGCCGCATGCTCACCGAGGTGGGTTTCCCGGTGCAACGGCTGGTCCGGACCAAGGTGGGTCCGGTGCTGCTGGGTGACCTGCGGCCCGGTCGCTGGCGGGTGCTCACGCCGGTCGAGCTGGGCGAGCTGTACGCCGAGGTCGGCCTCTAGTCACGGGTCCGCCTTGGCGACACGGCGACATGTCGACTTGTCGGTGGATCTCGCACGCGGACCACTCGGCTCCCGCTGGGAGCCGCGCGGCTACGCTGTGCCCGGCGGCGGACCAGGGGACCTGGGTCCAGGAGAGGAGGGGTGGCCATGCGCGCGGTACGCGGAGCGACCTGCCTGCGCGCGGACGACCCCGAGGAGATGGTCGAGGCCGTCGTCGAACTCATGACCGCGATGCTGGAGCGCAACCGGATCACCACGGACGACCTGGTCAGTGTGATCCTCACGGCGACCCCCGACCTCGTGTCGGAGTTCCCGGCGACGGCGGCCCGGCGGATGGGCATCGGCGACGTCCCGCTGCTGTCCGCCCAGGAGATCGGCGTGGTCGGTGCCATGGAGCGGGTGGTTCGGGTGCTGGCGCACATCGACATCGACCGCCCGCGCGCCGAGATCGTGCACGTGTACCTGCGTGGCGCCGAGGCGCTGCGCAGGGATCTGGCTCAGTGACCGCAGCGGGGCCGGGGCCGGTCGGATCTCCGACCGTGCTGGTCGTGGGTACCGGCCTGATGGGCACCTCGGTGGCGCTGGCGCTCAGCGAGTCCGGCGTTCGGGTCCACCTCGCGGACCGAGACTCCGCGGCGCTGGCGCTGGCCGC
Source organism: Actinomycetes bacterium (assembly GCA_036510875.1). Classification (NCBI taxonomy): domain Bacteria; kingdom Bacillati; phylum Actinomycetota; class Actinomycetes; species Actinomycetes bacterium. The sequence goes on along the minus strand of DATCDE010000346.1, from coordinate 4,077 downwards.
GGACCTTGGCGCTGGTTCGCCCGAGCCGCCCTGGCAGGGCCCGGACGTCGTGGTGCTGGCGGTCCCGCCTCGCGCGGTCGGACCAGCCGTTCAGGCCTATCAGCGTCAATACCCCCAGTGCATCGTTACTGACATCGCCTCAACAAAGTCTCACGTTCAGGCTGAGGTTGAGGCGATGGCCGATCCCACGCGCTTCGTCGGCGGGCATCCACTGGCCGGGCGCGAGCGCTCGGGGGCCGGAGCGGCCCGGGCCGACCTGTTCCAGGACCGTCCGTGGGTGCTCACCCCGGTTCCGGCCACGCTGGCCGGGGCGGTCGCGGCGGTCGAGGATCTGGTGCGCCGGTGCGGGGCGCAGCCCGTGGTCATGGCGCCCCAGCGGCACGACGAGGCGGTGGCTCTGGTCTCGCACGTGCCCCAGGTTGCGGCCAGCCTGGTGGCCGCCCGGCTGACCGGCGCCGACGACGAAGCGGTCGCCCTGGCCGGGCAGGGGCTGCGGGATGTGACCCGGATCGCCGCCTCAGACCCAGACCTGTGGACAGAGATCCTGGTCACCAACGCGCCCGCGATCCGGGCCGTCCTGCTCGAGCTGGCCGCCGACCTCGAGTCGGTCGCCACCGCGCTGGGCGAGGTCGGGGACGACCCTGACGACCGTGGCCACCGGGTGGTCACCGACGCGCTGCGCCGGGGCGGTCATGGCCGAAGCCGACTGCCCGGCAAGCACGGCGCGCCGCCCGCCGCGTACGTCACGGTGCCCGTCGTGGTCCCGGACCGGCCCGGTGAGCTGGCCCGGATCCTGCTGGCCGCCGGGGAGGCCGGGGTCAACATCGAGGACATCACCATCGAGCACTCGGCCGGTCGTCCGGTCGGCCTGGTGGAGCTGGCGGTCCGTCCCGAGGCCGCCGACCGGTTGGCCGTGGCGCTGCGTACGGCCGGCTGGTCGGTCCACCGCTGACCGTAACGCCGGTACCCTCGTGGGGGCCCACCTCCGGGCCGCCTCCCGATGAACGCACCGAGGGAACCTCATGGCCGCCGAGCAGGCCGCGCTGCGCAGCGTCGTCGTCGCGGTCGACGGGCCGTCGGGGTCGGGCAAGTCCAGCGTGTCCCGCGGGGTGGCCACCCGGCTCGGCCTGCGCTACCTCGACACCGGCGCGATGTACCGCGCCGTGACGTGGCGGCTGCTCCAGCGGGGCGTCGACGTCGACGACCCCGCGGCCGTCGCGGCTGCGGCAGCCACCGTGGTCCTCGTCTCCGGAACCGACCCCGAGGCGCCCACGATCGAAGCCGACGGGATCGACGTCTCCGGGCCCATCCGCAGCCCCGAGGTGACCGCGGCCGTGTCCACGGTGTCGGCCGTCCCGGCGGTGCGGGCCCTGCTGGTCCAGCGGCAGCGTGCTGCGATCGATGGCGGCGGGATCGTGGTCGAAGGCCGCGACATCGGCACCGTCGTCGCTCCAGGCGCCGAGGTGAAGGTCTTCCTGACCGCCTCGGCCGACGCGCGAGCCGCGCGACGCACGGCCGAGCTGACGCACACAAGCGACGTCGAGGCGACCCAGGTGGACCTCGCGAGGCGCGACCGGCACGACTCCGGTCGCGCGGTGTCCCCGCTGGCCAAGGCGGACGACGCTGTCGAGGTCGATGCCACGCATCTGACCTTGCAGCAGGTGATCGACCGCGTGATCGAGCTGGTCACGACCCGAGTCGGAGTCAGGTGACGAGCGTGAGTGATGTGAACGACGACATGGGCACGGACGACGAGGACTTCTTCGGTGCCGTCGCGGTCGACGACGAGGAGGAGTCGGGCCCGCTGCCGGTCCTTGCGGTGATCGGTCGTCCCAACGTGGGCAAGTCCACGCTGGTGAACCGGATCCTGGGTCGCCGCGAAGCTGTTGTGGAGGACCGGCCCGGGGTCACCCGCGACCGGGTCGCCTACGACGCATCGTGGTCCGGACGCCGGTTCACCGTGCTCGACACCGGTGGCTGGGAGCCGGACGCCAGGGGGCTGGCCGCGCGCGTGGCCGGCCAGGCCGAGCTGGCCGTGGCGGCCGCCGACGCCGTCCTGCTCGTCGTCGATGCCACGGTCGGCCCCACGGACACCGACGCGGCAATGGTGCGGGTGCTGCGCAGGGCCGGCAAGCCGGTGGTGCTCGCCGCGAACAAGGTGGACGCCCAGCGCGGCGAGTCCGATGCGGCTGGGCTCTGGTCTCTCGGCCTGGGTGAGCCGTACCCGGTGTCTGCCCTGCACGGGCGGGGCAGCGGTGACCTGCTGGACGCGGTCCTGGCGGCGCTGCCCGAGCTGCCGCAGGAGGGCGAGGCGCGAGCCGGGGGTCCGCGTCGGGTGGCCTTGCTGGGCCGGCCCAATGTGGGCAAGTCCAGCCTGCTCAACCAGCTGGCCAGCGAGGAGCGTGCCGTCGTCGACTCCGTGGCTGGCACGACCGTCGACCCGGTTGACGAGCTGATCGAGTTGGGCGGACGGATCTGGCGGTTCGTCGACACCGCGGGGATCCGGCGCCGGGCGCACGAGGCGTCCGGCTCGGAGTACTACGCCGTGCTGCGTACCCAGGCCGCGTTGGAGAAGGCCGAGGTCGCGGTCGTCCTGGTCGATGCGAGCGAGCCGCTGTCCGAGCAGGACACCCGGATCATCTCGATGGTGGTCGAGGCCGGGCGGCCGCTCGTGCTGGCGTTCAACAAGTGGGACCTCGTCGACGAGGAGCGCAGGTACTACATCGAGCGTGAGGTGGAGCGGGACCTGGTGCGGGTGCATTGGGCGCCGCGGGTCAACGTCTCCGCGCAGACCGGCCGGCACGTAGACCGGCTGGTGCCGGCGATCGACATCGCACTGGCTGGTTGGGAGCAGCGGGTCCCGACGTCGCAGCTCAACGCGTTCCTCGGCCGGTTGGTGGCGGCCACTCCGCCGCCGGTGCGGGGCGGCAAGCAGCCCCGGATCATGTTCGCCACCCAGGCCTCGACCAAGCCACCCAAGTTCGTGGTCTTCGCCACGGGCTTCCTTGAAGCTGGCTACCGGCGGTTCATTGAGCGGCGACTGCGCGAGGAGTTTGGGTTCGCGGGCACGCCGATCGAGATCAGCGTGCGGCTGCGCGAGAAGCGCGCCAAGTCGTGAGCCGAGGTTCGTGGCCTCGCGAGGGCCGAGGCCAGCTCTGAGGTAACCTGTGCGAGCCCGCCTGCGGCGGGTACCGGGACGTGGCGCAGCTTGGTAGCGCACTTGACTGGGGGTCAAGGGGTCGCAGGTTCAAATCCTGTCGTCCCGACGGGTGTTTCCGCAGGTCAGAGGCTTGATCCACGATCTTGGATCGGGCCTCTGATTCGTTCAGGGACCCAAACCGGGACCCTATGGGCAGCGCGGACGAGGACGGACCCTGACGCTTCGCAGTGGTCTCCGAGGCCCGCTGCTTTGGCGCCCCTCACCGCCGGGAACGTGCTGAAGGCGGAGCTGGTACGGCAGGGCTCGGGACGGGGACGGCAAGCTTCGCGCCGGCATCGCCGGTTGACGTTCACCCGCACAGGGTCGAGCACCTGACCGGTCCGTCGCCGGGCACCACCTGGCGTGGGTTCGCCTAGCTCTTCGGACCGGCCACTCGTGCCGCGTTCCATTTCGAAGGAACCGCATTGCCTGGCGCTACACACTCGACTTGGTGTTTCGCGTGTCTGGCGGTCTACGGCAAGCAACTCAGGTCGGCCTGCGTCAGGCTGAGGTTGCCGAGCCGGTCGCTGTGCGGGACTCGTTGGACTGGCGGTTGACGAATTCGGTCAGCGCGGAGATGGGCACCCTGCGGAGGCGACCGACGTGGATCGAGTGGATTTCGCCGGCGGCGAGAAGTTCGTAGAGCAGGCTGCGGCCGATACTGAGCCGGCGGGCGGCCTCGTCCACGGGCAGCAGCAGTCGATCGTCGGCACGAAGGGTGACATCGACGATCTGTCGCTCGGCGTTGGGATTCTCTCGACGTGTTGCTCGAGCGCGCTCGGACTCGGAAGGGGCTGTGACGAGCTCCAGTGTCAAGGGGGTCTTCGGCCTTCGAGCGTTCATGCGGTCCTCCGTGCTTCCACAGACGATCTTGTGTG